>NZ_BMQN01000032.1 GCF_014648135.1 Deinococcus sedimenti
AACTCCTGGTATGGATGTTCATTCACCGCTACAACGCGTCATTACGATGAACCCACGACCCGGGCGTATCCTGGGCCCGTGAGGACGTCTTGAGCGGGGTCGTGTGGCTGGCGCTGGACGGCGTGGGGCACCCGCAGGACGCGCCGGGTGGGAGTGTCTGGGATCAGCCGCTGGGCACGCTGCGCCCGCTGGTGGACGCGGGGCGGTGCCTGGACGCGACGCTGGGCGTGCCGGGCCTGCCGCAGTCGGGGACGGGGCAGGCGTGCTGGTTGACGGGGTCGGACGCGGTGGCGCTGATGGGGGAGCATTTCGGGCCGCATCCGGGGCCGACGTTGCAGCGCCTGCTTCAGGAGGGGTCGCTGCCGGTGCGGCTGGCGCGGGCCGGGGGGCGGGCGGCGCTGGGGAACGAGTACGTGCCCGCATACTTTCAGGCGCTGGAATCGGGGGCGGGGCGCCGCAACCGCATGGGCTGCTTTCCGTTCGCGTTCCGCGCGGCGGGGCTGCCGCTGAATCCGCCGCGCGTGCCGCTGCTGGGCGCGACGCTGGGCCTGGGGTACGCGCGCCCCTGGTCGGCAGGGGGAGAGGAGAGGGCGGCGCTGGACGCCCTGGCGCGGCACGGGGGGGCGCTGGCCCGCGCGGCGCGGGACGTGGATCTGCTGGCGCTGGACCTGTGGTTCAGTGACCTGCTGGGGCACGCGGGCGCGCCGGACGTGCCGGGGGACGCGCTGGCGGCCGGGCAGTCGTACCTGCGGCGGGTGGACGCGCTGCTGTCGGGCCTGCTGGGCGCGGGCGCGCGGGTGGTGGTGGGCAGCGATCACGGGAACCTGGAGGACCTGCGTACGAAGGGGCACACGCTCGCGCGGGTGCCGTTCGCGGGGGCCGGGGTGAACCTGGGGCAGCCGGGGAACGTGGTGGAGGCTGGGCGGGTGCTGGCGGGCTGGTTTGGGTTGCCGGGTGCTTGACCGACCCTGGGGGGGTGTTGCTAGAGTGCCCGGCGGAACCGTTCAACGTGAGAACTCGCCGACAGGGGCGGGATGTGGGGGTCGTGGGCGCGCACGGCCGACAAGTTATCCACAGGTTTATCCACAGGCACTGTGGAAAGCCTGTGGATAAGGGGGAACCCCCCGTGCTAGGGGACCGGTCATTTGTTCGTGTGAAACACGCTTTTCAGGCCTTCCGTGGAACTCTTCCACATCTGGATAAGTTATCCACAGGCGCCCGTTTCACTGTGGATAACTCCGGGCGGCGAGGCGCGCTGCCTGCACGAATGCCCGCACGGCTTCGGGGTCCTTCACGCCGGGGCTCGCCTCCAGGCGACTCACGGCGTCCACCGCCGCGGGGCGCAGGGCCGTCATGGCGGCCGCCACGTTCCCCGGCCCCAGGCCTCCGGCCAGCCACGCCCCGTCGGGGAAGAGGGGGCGCAGCGCGTCCCAGTCGAGCGGAATGCCGCCGCCGGGTTCGGGCGCGTCCAGCATCAGCGTGACGCCTCGGTGCCCGTGCCACATGTCCGTCTCCGTCGCCAGATCGGCGGGGCGCACGACACGCAGAACGGGATAATACGCGGCGACTGCCATCACGTAAAGACTTGACAGGCGTCCATGAAGCTGCACGGCACTCACCCGCGCGGCCTCGGCGGTGCGCAGCACCTCATCCAGCGGCTGATCAAGGAACACGCCCACGCGCGCCACGCTGGGGCCCACACTCAGGCCCGCCGCGCGCGCCACCTGCGGCGACACCAGCCGCTTACTGACGGGCGCGAAGATGAAGCCCAGCGCGTCCGCCCCCGCCTCGGCGCTCAGGACGGCGTCGTGCACGCTGGTCGTGCCGCACACCTTCACCTGCACCGTCACTCCGGCCCCCGCGCGGCTTCCAGGTCCGCCACCCGCCCCTCCAGCGTCCGCACCTGCCGGGTCAGGGCCAGCAGCAGCAGCGCGTAGTGGTCGTAGATCTTCGGGCGTTCCATGCGCAGCTCCCCGGCCATCCAGCCGTCCAGCAGCCGCTCGGCCTCCGCGAGCACCTCGGCGTCCGGCACGTCCCGGTAGGAACGGCTGCCCATGATCTCCCGCGCGAAATTCAGTTCCCGGTCACTCACGAGCCGCATTCTCCATGAACCGCGCCCGCGCCTGCATGACGGCCGCGTGGTTCGCCTCCGCCCACAGCCACACCGGGCAGAACGCCTCGCTCAGGCTGCGGCCCAGCGGCGTCAGGGTGTACTCCACGCGCGGCGGGATCACCGGATGCACCACCCGCGTGAGCAGCCCGTCGAACTCCATCTGCCGCAGTGTTTTAGTGAGCATCTTCTGGCTGATGTCCCCCACCTGCGCGCCGATCTGCGTGAAGCGCAGCGTGCCGTGCTCCTCCAGGACCTCCAGCAGGATCAGCGTCCACTTGTCCGCCACGCGCCCGATCATCTCGCGCACGAGCGCTTCGACCTCGGGGGTGCTGTGCGGCCAGGGCTCCGGCCCGACCTGATCTGACGTGAGCTGCTCGATACTCTCCATGAGGAAACTATAGCACTCACGGGTGCTGACTTCCCAAAAGAGAGTGATAGGTCTATGCTCGGCAGGTCCGCACAGGGGACGCCCCCAACCCGCCCTCGCAGGAGGCCCGCATGTTCTACGAATACCGCCGCTACACGTTGAAGCCCGGCCAGCGCGACACCTGGGTGCAGCTCATGCACGGCGAGATCCTGCCGTACCAGATCGCGCGAGGCATGCAGGTCGTCGCGTCCTTCACCGACGACACCGACCCCGACGCATACATCTGGATCCGCCGCTTCGACAGCGAGGCGCAGCGGGAAGCCCTGTACGCCGCCACCTACGACACCGACACGTGGCGCGACCTGCTCGCCCGGCACGGGCACCTGCTGGCCGCTGAACCGCAGGTCACCCGCCTGACCCCCACGCCCCATTCCCCCCAGCTGTAACGGCCCCGCTTTACAGGAGCACCCATGAACACGACCGGCAACACCATCCTGATCACCGGCGGCGGCAGCGGCATTGGCCTGGGCCTCGCGCAGGCCTTCCTGGCACGCGGCAACACCGTCATCATCGCCAGCCGCAGCCAGCGCACCCTGGACGCCGCCGCGGCCGCCCACCCGGGCCTGCACCCCTACCCGCTGGACGTCACCGACCCCGAGTCCATCCAGTCACTCGCCGAGCGCGTCACCGCCGAGCACCCGGGATTGAACGTCCTGATCAACAACTCCGGCATCATGCTCGCCGAGAACCTGCTGAACGGCACGGCCCTCCCGGACGCCGAGGCGACCGTCACCACCAACCTCCTCGGGCCGATCCGCGTCACGCAGGCCATGCTGGGCCACCTGCTCACGCAACCGCGCCCCGTGATCGTGAACGTCACCTCCGGCCTCGCCAGCCTCCCCCTGACCGCCACGCCCACGTACAGTGCCACGAAGGCCGCGCTGCGCTCCTACACCGAGAGCCTGCGCCACCAGCTGCGCGGCACGCCCGCCGAGGTCATCGAACTCGCACCGCCCTACGTCGCCACGGAACTCATGCCCGGCGGCAGCCAGAACCCCCACGCCATGCCCCTGACCGACTTCATCGGGGAAACCATGACCCTCCTGGCGCAGCCCGGCGTCCGGGAGGTGCTCGTGGAGCGCGTGCTGCCGCTGCGCAACGCCGCGCTGAACGGCACGTACGCGCAGGTGTTCACGGGTCTGAACGGCGAGTGACGCCCGCCGTGCGGCGCACCCACGCCGCGCTGCGGTTCGTCAGGAAGCCCACCACCGGCAGCAGGCCCGACACGGCCGCGAAGATGACCGCCATGCCAGCCGCCATCGGCAGCAGCATCAGGGAGCTTGGCGGCGCGCTCGACAGGCCCGCCAGCGTGAACAGCGCGCCCGCCACGAACGCCACCAGCGCGCCCGTGATGACCGCCTGTGCCGCGACCCGCCACCACGCCCTGTCGAGCGGGCGGTGCCACGCCGCCAGCCCCAGGCTGCAAAGCCACGCCGCGCCCCCCGCGGACGCCGCGATGGGCACGAAGAACGTGAACTTCATCCACTCGTCGGTCACGCGCATGTAGGGACGCCCCCAGCACAGCTGCGTGAGCCACAGCAGGCACAGCGTCCCGATCAGCAGCGCGTCCAGCGCGGTCCCCAGCACCACGCGCGGCGAGAGGACCGCCCGCAGGGCCGCGCGGCGGGTCATGCGCTCAGCGTAGCCGGGTCCGTGTCGGCCGGCTGCGTCATCTGACGGATGCCCGCCGGGGGCGGCGCGTGCGAGGCTGCGTCCATGACCGATTCCGTGCGGCGCGAGACGACCCTGCACCTCCTCCTGACGCGGCCCGGCGGGGCGGAGGTCGCCTGCCGGACCCTGACCGTGGATCACCCCGTGTATTTCGGCGAGCACGTGCTGGAGGCCGCGCGGGCGGCGGGCGTGGAGGGCTGGCTGGGGCGGCGGCTGGACTTCGCCCGGCACGGGACCGGAGAGGACGGCGTGACCCGCGCCACCTGCACGTGGCAACTGTTCGCGCCCGACCTGCCGGATGCCGCGCCTGTTCCGGACGAGCTGCGCGAACTCGCGGACGCCGCGCTGACCCCCACCCGCACGCCCTGGTTCCAGGCGGACTGGCACGCCGGCGCGCTGGCGTGGCTGGACGGCGAACTCGCCGCGCAGGACCGCCCCCGCACGGGCGACCCGGTCGTGCTGAAACACTGGCAGATCAGCGTCCTGTGGCGCGTCCCCACGAGTCAGGGGGACGTGTACTTCAAGGCCGTCCCGGACTTCTTCACGCGCGAGGTGACCGTCACCTGCGCGCTGTCCGGCGTGCCCGGCGCGGCCCCACCCGTCCTGGCCGCCGACACGCGGCGCGGCTTCCTGCTGCTGGACGGCTGCGGTGCCGCCGGGGGCGACCCGGTGGCCGTGCTGCGGCAGCTGGCGCGGGTGCAGCGCGCCGCCCTGCCCCTGCTGCCGCAGCTGAACCTGCGCGACCGCGGCCCGGCGTACCTGCTGGCCCAGCTGGACGCCCTGCTCAGCGACGCGAGCCTCCACGCGGACGAGCACGGCCCGCACCCGGACGCCCTGACCCCCGAGGAGGCCGCTGCGCTGCGCGCCCACCGCCCCCGGCTGGAAGCGGCCCTGGAACGGCTGCGCGCCAGCCCGATTCCCCTCACCCTCGGGCACGGGGACCTGCACGGCGGGAACGTCACCACGCGCGGGGAACAGGTGACGCTGCTCGACTGGTCGGACGCCAGCCTCACCCACCCGTTCCTGGACGCCAACCCCGCCTACCTGTTCCCGGAGGGCACCCACACGGACCCAGCCGTGCTGGACGCCGCGCGCGACGCGTACCTGCACGAGTGGACCGACCTGGCCCCGCTGGACGCGCTGCGCGCCCTGCACACCGACGCGCTGCTGGCCGGGGAGATCTACCGCGCCCTCGGGTACGCCGACGGCATCCAGAACGCCGTCGAGGACCGCCGCGAATGGCGGGGCGCGCACCTGTGGCACCTGCGCCCCCTGCTGCGCGCCCTCACCAGCGGGTGACCGCCACCCTCCCGCCGCGCCCGCCCAGCGACCATGGCCGCCGGACCACCGCCTGCCCCATTCAGGAGTATTGAAGGGCACCTTCAATACTCCTGAACGAGCACCTGACGACACCAGCGGTTGGAAGTGGAATCGAAGGGCGTGGTGTTGGCCCCAGGGTGGAACTGGAAACCGCTGTCAGTTCAGCGGGGCGTGACAGTGCAGCTGCCCAGGCTGGTGCCGTTGTCCTTGCTGTCGCGGTGACTGCTGGCGTCGCCCTTCACGCTGCCCGTACTCAGGCCGCTCCTGTCGGCGCTGCACACCAGGAAGGTCTTGTCGGCGCGCTGCACGATCACCAGCAGTTCCTCGACATCGGCGCTGATCAGCAGGCTGCCCTTCTCGCTGCCGCGCGTGGCGCTACCCGCGAACCCCTCCTCCTCGTCCGGTTCGTCCAGGCTGACCGCGAAGGTCCCCACCCCGGGGAAGGCGACGTCCCAGCGCTGCCCAACCTTCAGACTCACGGGCCACTTCAGCGCCGCCGGGGTCGCGCCCGGCGTGGTGTCGCCCGCCGCGCCGGACGCGACCGTGCACGTTCCGGCGGCCACGCCCGGGTCCTTGCTGTTCTGGTAGGCCTTGGCGCTGCCGCGCAGCGTGCGGTCCACCATGCAGGTCAGGAAGGTCTTGTCGGGCCGCCCGACGATCAGCAGCAGGGAGTCGCCGTCCAGCGTGAACAGCGCGTCCCCCGTCTTGCCGCTCTGCGTGGCGGTGCCGGGGTAGTCGCCGTCACTGTCCTTCGCGCCCAGTTTCACGCTGTACGTGCCGCCCTGCGAGAACGTGACCGTCCACGCCTGCCCCGCCGCCAGCGCCGGAGGCCACGCGCCCGACTGGGGGGAGACCGTGGTGCCGGACGTGCTGGTGCCTGCCGTCCTGGCCTTCAGGCTGACCACGCAGTCCCCGGTGCGCGTTCCGTTGGACTCCAGGTTCGGGAAGGAGTACAGGCTGCCGGTCCAGTCGTTGCTGCTGGCCTTCACGCCGCCGGGTTCCACCACGCAGCTGCTGTACGCCTTGCCGTCCGGCGTCCACTCGACCCAGACCTCGTTGTCCTCCTGGTTGTAGTAGAAGAACGCCGTCTGGTCCTTGCTGCCGCTGCGCGCCCGGCCCTTCAGGCCGCCGTCATCGGTGACTTCCGTGAAATCGGTCGTCCAGGTGCCGGCCGCCGCGCCGCCCGTGACGCGCACCGTGCCGGTCACGCTGGCCCGCCCGGTCGCCAGCGCCGGGGGCCACACGCCGCCGCCCGCCCCGGCGCTGGTGTTCGCGGTGGGGGTCACGGCCGCGCCGCCACCCTTGCGGACCACGAAGCCCGTCACGTTCGGCGTGATCAGCCCCCACGCCAGCGCCAGGGGCCGCATGAACGACGTGCGGGAATTGTTGTTCCCCGCCACGCCCGCCGAGTGCACCCCGATCAGCGCGCCGTTCTCATCGAACACTCCGCCGCCCGAGTTGCCGGGCCCGGTCTGCGCGTCATGCTTCACCCACTGCCGCCCGCTGCTGCTCAGGTCCTCCCCGGTGAAGCCGCCCACCGACCCGCGCGAGAACGACAGGGTCATGCCGCCCGTGCCCTGAAAGCCGAACACGTAGATGTCGTCCCCGATGCTCAGGGTGTTCGAGTCCCCGACCTCCACGTAGGGCAGGTTCAGTTTCCCGACCGGTTTCTCGTTGCGGTCCTCCATGATCTGCACGATGGCCAGGTCCAGGTTCGGGTCGGCGGCGATGACCTTGCCCCAGTACGTGAATACCGGTTCCTTGTCCGCGAACTGCACGACGCGCACCTGAATCCACGGGGACAGCTGCCGGGTGTCCGCATCGCCCACCACGTGGTAGTTCGTGAGGATGAACCCCTGCGGGCTGATGATGCTGCCCGACCCGCGCGAGCCGTCCAGATCGCCGTTCGCATCGGTGGGCAGGAGCATGACGGTGGCCTGGATGATCCGCTCGCGCGTGGGTTTCGGCAGGGCCTGCGCGCCTGCTGTGGACAGCGCGGAGGTGCCCAGCATAGAGGCGGTCAGCAGGGCCGCGCCCGCCAGTCCCTTCAGGGTTCTCATAGGGTATTGAACCGCAGGTCAGGCGCTGCTGCCTAGCCCCCCGCAGCGGGCATCACGCGCCGGGCACCCCGGCCTCCGCGAAGGTCCGCATCTCCCGCAGAGTCGCCGCCGCGCCCAGCAGGATCGGCGCGGCCAGCACGCCACCCGTCCCCTCGCCCAGACGCAGGTTCAGGTGAAACATGGGCTTCAGGCCCAGGTGCGCCAGCTGCGCCGCGTGCCCCACCTCGGCGCACTCCCCGGCGGGGAACAGGAAGTCCCGCAGGTGCGGCGCCAGGGCCACGCCCACCAGTGCCGCGCTGCCCTCCACGAACCCGTCCAGGATCACCGCCCGGCGGCTCGCGGCGGCCTGCAGCATCATGCCCAGCATCGCCGCGATCTCGAAGCCCCCGAACTCGGCCAGTACCTCCAGCGGGTCGGTGGTCGGCGTGCGCTCCAGCCCCGCGCGGATCACGGCGACCTTGTGCGCCAGCCGCCCGTCGTCCACGCCGGTGCCGCGCCCCGTCACCCGCGCGGCGTCCAGGCCCAGCAGGCGCGCCGTGATCGCCGCCGCCGGAGTGGTGTTCCCGATGCCCATCTCACCGGGAATCAGGACGTCCGCGCCGTCCTCGATCGCCCGGCGGGCCAGCGCCGCGCCCGCCAGGACCAGCACCTGCACCTCGTCCACGCTCATGGCCGCCTGCACGCTCAGGTCATGCGTGCCCCGCCGCAGCGCCGCGCGCACCAGCGCCGGATGCTCGGGCAGTTCCGCGTTCACCCCGGCGTCCATCACGTACACCCGCGCGCCCACTGCCCGCGCCAGCGCGTTCACCGCCGCGCCCCCTGGCCCCGCCGGGGTGTCCGCCAGGAAGTTCGCCACCATCGCCGGGGTCACCTCGGGCGGGTACGCACTCACGCCCGCGCGCGCCACGCCGTGGTCCCCCGCCGCGACGATCACCGCCACGCCGCGCGGATCGGGACGCTCGCGGCCCAGCACGCCTGCCAGCCGCACCGACAGCTCCTCCAGGTCCCCCAGCGCACCCGCCGGTTTCGTCAGCTGCGCCTGCCGCGCCCGCGCCCGCCCCATCGCGTCGGCATCGGCAGGCTGGATGGCGTTCAGGAGGGCCGTCAGATCAGGAAGCATCAGGGGGCATTGTGCCGCGTCAGACGGGTGGGCGTAGTCCGGTCAGCCACCAGTGTCCGGCTTCGCGGCGCAGGGTGGCGACCGTGCCGGGCGGGGCGGCCACGGCGGACAGGTTCACGGTCAGGCGCAGCGCGGCCAGCAGCGGCCCGGCGTGCGTGAAGGCCACCACCTCGCCCGCCGGGAGGGTGTCTAGCCACCCCTGCACGCGGGTGTGGAAGCCCTGCCCGGTGTCGCCGCCGGGGGGACCGTGGGGACTGGCGGGGTCGCTCAGCGCGTCGATCCAGGCGCGGGGCGCGTCGCCGTGCGCGGCTTCCAGGTCGGCCCAGGTGTGCCCGGCCATCACGCCAAAGTCCGCCTCGGCCAGCGCCGGATGGGGGAGGGCGCCCGGGAACCCAGCCAGCCGCGCGGTCTGCCGGGCGCGGCCCAGCGGGGACGTGAACGCCAGCGCGCTCCGGGGCAGGTTAAGGGTGCGGGCGAGCGCCTCCCCGGCGTCGGTCAGGGGCGCGTCCTCGTGCGGGTGCGGGTAGCGGCGCTGCGCGTTCGGGAGGGTCGGCGCGTGACGCACGAGGTGCAGCGTCAGGGCGTCCGGCACGGCTCAGCGGCCCCAGGCGAACGCGCCCAGCGCGAGCAGTTCCGCCGTGACGACGATCATCCCGTACGTGTCGCCGTTCAGGCCGCCGCCCAGCCGCCGCGCCGCGAACGCCGCGACCAGCAGCGCGCCCACCAGCGCCGCGAGCCACGCGATCCACGCGCCGGGCACCAGCAGGGCCGGTGCGGCCAGCAGCAGCGCGGCCCACACGCGACCCTCGCGCGAACGGGCGCCCAGGCTCTCGGCGCGTGCCGCCGGGTAGGTGTTCATGGGAATCAGCAGCAGCGTCCGCGCGGCCACCGCCGCCACCAGCGGCGCCAGCGGCGGAACCGGGGCGGACAGCAGGCTCCAGAGCAGCAGCAGGTACAGCCCCCCGGTCGCCAGCCCGAACGCGCCCATGTGCACGTCGCGCAGGATCACCAGTCGCTCGGCGGGGGTCTTCATGGCGAACAGGGCGTCGGCGCTGTCGACCAGCCCGTCGAAGTGCAGCATGCCGGTCAGCAGCAGCCACGCGCCCACGCCCAGCGCGGCCACCACCCCGCCGGGCAGCGGCAAGTCCAGCCACAGCAGCCCCGCCACCGCGCCGCCCACCGCGTACCCGGCCAGCGGGTAGTACGCACTGGCCCGCGCGAAATCCCCGTCCCGGACCTCCGTGATATGCGGCAGGGGTAGGGTCGTCAGGAACGTCAGCGCCAGGTGCGCCGCGCGCAGCTGATCCCGTATCACGGCGTTTCCAGGCAGATGGAACGCTGGACGTGACGGGGGTGGCGTCCGCTCACCCCCACCCGGCCTCGCCCCTCAAGGGGGAGGAGAGAGCCTGGCGCCTCTGGCCTGGGCATCACGGGGTCTGCACGTGGATCTGCGCCGCAACACCCAGGGACAGCGTCAGGGTGTGGTCGGTCGCCCAGACGGTCAGGGTGCCCAGCGCGGCGTCCACGGCGTCCAGCCGCAGCGGCGCGCCTGGCGTGAGTCCGGCGGCCACCAGGGCCCGCAGCTGATCGGCGTCCCCGTCCGGGACGCGCGCCACGGTCGCCGTGTCCCCGGTCGCCAGCTGCGACAGGCGCCGCTGCGGCTGGTGCGGCAACTCGCCGTCCAGGGTGGGGATCGGGTCGCCGTGCGGGTCGTGCGTGGGGTCACCCAGCCACGCCGCGATGCGCGCCTCCAGCCGCTCGCTCAGCGCGTGCTCGAGGCGCTCGGCTTCCTCGTGCACCTCGTCCAGCGGGACGCCCAGCGCGCGGTGCAGGAACAGTTCCAGCAGCCGGTGGTGCCGCAGGACCTCCAGCGCCACCCGCTCGCCCTCGGCGGTCAGTTGCGCGCCCTGATACGGCGCGTGCGACACGAGGCCCTGCTCGGTCAGTTTGCGGAGCATGCCGGTCACGCTGGCGGGCGCGACCTCCAGCGCCGCCGCGAGCGCCTGGGTGTTCACCTTCCCCGACTGTCCCAGCATGTACAGGTGCTTCAGGTAATCCTCCGCCGAGCGGGACAGGGAACGGCCGGTCATGCCGCCCAGTGTAGCGGCACCGCAGATGGGAACTTTTTCGCGGCGGGCCTCCTCTAAGGTATGAGGTGCCCTTGAATGACCCACACGACACCCTGTCCGACCTGCACCTCGCGCGCCTGGCTGCGCGGGACGAGCGGGCCTTCGAGGCGCTCGTGAGAACGCACGCGCCACAGGTGCACCGCCTCGCCGCCAGCCTCGTGGGGCCCGGCGCGGCGGACGACGTCGTGCAGGACGTGTTCATCGCCGCGCACAAGGCCCTCGGGGGCTTCCGGGGCGAGGCGAGCCTGAGCACCTGGCTGCACCGCATCACCCTGAACGCCTGCCACAAGGCGCTCGGCGCGCGGCAGACCGTGACGCTGGAGGACACCCCGGAACCCCACGCGCCGCACAATCCGGTCCGCGCGGGCGAGCAGGCGCAGGTCCGCGACCGCCTGGCCCGTGCGCTGGCGCAGCTGCCGCCCGATCAGCGCGAGGCGGTCGCCCTGCGGGAACTGTCGGGCCTGGACTACGCCGAGATCGCCGCGCTGACCGGCGCGGAGCTCGGCACCGTGAAGAGCCGCATCAACCGGGGCCGCGCGGCCCTGCGCGCCCTGCTCACCCGCGCCGGAGTGACCCCATGACCCACGACCCCGACGACCACACTGATGACCATACCGACGAATTCGACGAACTGGACACCCTGTTCGCCCAGGCGCGCACGCTGACCCCCGCCGACCTGGGCGCCGCCGACCGCTTCCTGACCCGCCGCCGCGCCGCCCGCACCCGCAGCCGCGCGGGGTGGCTGACCGGCGCGCTGGCCTCGGCAGCCCTGGTGGCGGGCCTGACCGTCCTGCGCCCCGCCACGCAACTGCCCGGCCCGCTGCCCAGCAGCGCCGCGTACGACGCCTACCAGAGCGCCTGGGGAGCCGACTGGTGACACGCTTCCTGCTCCTGCTGACGCTGACCCTGGGTACCGCGCACGCGGGCGACCTGGAGGACGTCCAGGCCGCGCTGAAGAGGGCCCGCACCCAGGTGGCGCGCGGGCAGGCCGAGGTGACCGTGCTGTTCCCCCCACGCCCCGACCCCACTCGCACGGCCACGCAACTGCCCGCCCTGACGGTGCGGCCCGCGCTGTTCGCGAAGAACTTCAACGTGACCCGCGGCGGCACCGAGCAGGTCGCCGGGCGCGACGCGGCGCGCTTCACCCTGACCCCGAAGGTCGGCGACGCCGCCCGCTGGACGCTGTGGGTGGACCTGCAGTGGAACGTGCCGCTGGCCTTCGAGGAACGCGGCGCGGACGGCACCCTCGCGCGGCGCGCCGCGCTGATCCGCGTGCAGGCAGGGACTGCCCGTGTGACCCGCCCGGCCCCGCCCGCCGCGCCCGATGGCCTGCGCGCCGCGCTGACCCGCGCCCTGCCGGGCCTGCGACTCCCGCCGGGCTTCACGCCCGTCGGTGTGCAGGCGCGCGGCAAGGGGCTGGAGGTCGCCCTGACCGACGGTCTGAACGTCCTGGCGCTGGTCGTTGCGCCGCAGGACGTGAAGGCCGCGCCGGGCGTCGCGTCGCGCCGCGTGGGCAGGCTGTTCGTGTGGCTGGTCGGCAACCTGCCGCAGAGCACGCTCCAGGCCGCCCTGGCAGGCATCCGCAGCGCCACGCCGGACCCGCTGGGAACTTTTTCGACTCCCGCCGACTCCAATCCATAACGCCCCCCCACCCGGTTCCTGACTGCCGCAAGGAGTTTGTTCATGCCCCTGACCCCCCTCTCCCGCCCGCTGACCGCCGAGGACGCCGCGCACTTCCTGCGCCGCACCGCCTTCGGCGCGACCGACGCGCAGATCCGCGCGCTGGTCGGCCAGAACGCCCAGGACGTGGCCCGCGCCGCCCTGGCCTTCGATCAGAGCCGCGCCAGCAGCACCCCCTTCGACCCCATGCAGGGCGCCACGCCCGGCGCGGCCCTGCAACTCGGGCGCGGCGCGTGGCTGTACGAACTCGCGTACGGCCCGCACCCCCTGCGCGAGAAGCTGGCCCTGACCTGGAGCAATCACTTCGTGGTCGCCACCGACAAGGTCCGCAACACCCCGGCCATGCTGGACTACCTGAACCTGCTGCGCCGCCACGCCGCCACGACCTCCTTCGAACGCTTCACGCTGGACGTCGCGCAGTCGCCCGCCATGCTGCGCTACCTGGACAACGACCAGAACCGCAAGGGCAAACCCAACGAGAACTTCAGCCGGGAACTGCTGGAACTGTTCACGACCGGCATCGGTGCCTACACGGAAACCGACGTGCGCGAGGGCGCCCGCGCCCTGACCGGCTGGACCTTCCAGGGTGGGCGCGGCAACCAGCAGTACCTGCAGCAGCCACGCTTCGTGAACCAGCCCCAGCAGCACGACGCCGGCCGGAAAACCTACCTGGGCCAGACCGGGAACCTGACCGGCGAGGACATCGTCCGCATCGCGACCTCACACCCGGCCACCGCCACGTTCGTGAGCCGCAAACTGCACCGCGCGTTCCTGGCCGACACGCCCGACGAGACGGCCGTGAAGGGCAGCGCCGCCACCTGGACCCGCACCAAGGGCGACGTGATGGCCGTCCTGACCGAACTGCTCGCCAGCGAGGCCTTCTACGCCAGCCGCGCGCGCATCATCCGCTCGCCCATCGAGTTCATCGTGGGCGGCATCCGCACGCTGGGCCAGCCGCCCATCGAGGCGCGGACCCTGCTGAACCTCGCCGCGACCGCCGGGCGGATGGGACAGGTGCTGCTGGAACCCGACACCGTCAAGGGCTGGGACGGCGGACGCGAGTGGATCAACGACACCACCCTGCTGCTGCGCCTGCAGGTCGCCGCCGCCCTGACCATGGGCTCCAAGGCCCCCAACCTCGACACCCCGCCCAGCCTGCTGGCCCTGACCGGGCAGGAACGCCCGGCGGGCGCGGTCCTCCTGAGCAGCCTCAAGGGCCGCCAGCGCACGTACCTGAGCCTGATCAGCCCCGAATTCCAGCTGTCCTGACCTGCGCCCGGACGCCGCCCCTGGCCCCGAGCCGCGCCCCACCCACCCGACCTCCCGGAGGTTCCCCCCGTGACCAACCGACGTGATTTCCTGAAACTGTCCGCCCTGGCGGTCGCCGCCACCAGCGGCATGCCCGGCTTCCTGGCCCGCGCCGCCACGCAGGCCGGCGGCAGCAAGACCCTGGTCGTCGTCCAGCTGACCGGCGGAAACGACGGCCTGAACACCCTCATTCCGTACAGCAACGGCGCGTACTACGCCGCGCGGCCCAACATCGCCATTCCGAAAAAGGACGTGCTGACCGTCACGCCCGACCTGGGCATGCACCCCGCCCTGAGACCCCTGATGAAACTCTGGGACGAGGGTCACCTCGCCTGGATGGAAAACGTCGGGTACCCCAACCCGAACCGCAGCCACTTCGCCAGCATGGCCATCTGGCACACCGCCGATCCCACGCAGGCGCAGGCGGACGGCTGGATCGGCCGGATCGCGGAGAAGATCGGCGATCCGTTCTGCGCCAGCAACCTGGGCGCCGCGACCCCGCAGGCCCTGCAGGCCAGTGACTTCAGTCTGCCCAGCATCGACTCGGTGGATAACTTTCAGCTGAAGCTGCCCGGCGGCATGAACACGCCGTTCGAGTCACTCCTGAACTCCCCGCGCAGCGGCGAGGCCGCGTACCTGACCCGCGCGACCCGTCAGATGCTGAAGAACACGGCGCGGGTGCAGGAGAACGTCAAGAAGTACAAGACCGGAGCCACGTACCCCGACACGAAATTCGCGGCGCAGCTGCGCGACGCGGCGCGCCTGATCGCCGCCGGAGTGGGTCAGCGCGTGCTGTACGTGTCCCTGGGCGGTTTCGACACGCACGCTGGGCAGCGCGCCGAGCAGGACGGCCTGCTGAGCACCCTGGCCGGTGGCCTGAGCGCCTTCCAGGCCGACCTGGAACGGCAGGGGCTGGCCAGGGACGTCATCGTGATGGGCTTCTCCGAGTTCGGGCGGCGCGTCGCGGAGAACGGCAGTGCGGGCACCGACCACGGCAAGGGCAGCGTGATGTTCGCGTTCGGGCAGGGCGTCAAGGGCGGCGTGCACGGCAGCAGCCCCGACCTGGAGGACCTGTCGGAAGGGGACATCAAGTACAAGCAGGATTTCCGCGGGGTGTACGCCGAGGCCCTGACCCGCTGGCTGAACCTGGACGCGCGCGGCATTCTGGGCGGCACCTTCACCGGGCCGCGCTGGATCGCATGATCGCCCGCGCCCGGGGGGTCGCCGCGACATTGGCGGGGCTGGTGCTGCTGTCGCCGCTGCTGGTGCGCCCCGCCGAGGCCCTGCCCCGCTACCGCCTGCAGGCCGCGCCGCAACTGCACCTCACGCAGGGGCTGGAATTATGGGACCTGGACCGCCGCGTGATGCCCTGCACGTACTGCCACGTGAACGAGAAGGGCGGCGCGCCCTGGAATCCGTTCGGGCAGGCGATTCAGGCGACGTTCGCCCGCGAGGCGAAGGAGGGACGACACCTGACTTTCCCGCAGGCGCTGCACGCCCTGCTGCAGGCCGACACCGACGCGGACGGCGACCGCTACCCGGACGCCCTGGAAATCTATGCGAAGACCCTGCCGGGTGACCCGGCCAGCACCCCGGCGCAGCCGCTGGCGGAATTGCGCGCCGCCTTCGACCGCGCTGGAGGTGCCGAGCAGTTCGCGCCGCCACAGAAAGGCAGGAAGACCGGACAATAAAAAAGCCGCCTCGTGGGCGGTGATGTCAACAACTATAGCGCGGTATGCAGGATCGGTCAAGGCTATGCGGGCCATGGTA
>NZ_BMQN01000033.1 GCF_014648135.1 Deinococcus sedimenti
CTCGCGGGCTGAGGGGCGGAGGCCACGCACATGACGGCTCCAGAGCGCATCTCTCGGCTCTTTGGACTGCTCTGTATCGCGCTGGCCTGGATGACGCGGATCGGCGCGCATCGGACAGAAACTCACGCCCCTCGTCAGGACAAGCGCGGGCGAGCGGTCGTGAGCGTAACGCGGATCGGGTGGCAGATCCTGAGTCAAGCGGCGCGGTGGGGCGGCGAGGTCTTCTGTGACTGTCTACAGCTCCTCGGAATGCCGTTCCCAACCGCCAGCACGTCAGTTTCCCGAAGTGTCAGGTGCTGAGGTCCTAGACGCATGATCTCGCTGTTCTATAGTCTCAAAACCCGACTTTCCGGCCCGTTACTACTGCGATGCCGGTCCGGGTGGATGATCTGCCCGTGGGGGTGCGGGGTGTTCAACTGGTCATCGTGCTCGAAGGGGTCGGTCAGGTAGAACAGGCAGGCAGGTTCTGCGGCCAGGAGCCCCGGGGCCCCAGGGATGCGGAGGTGTGTCCCAGAGAAAACGAACTCGGATTCCACGAACGCGTAGAGCGCCAGGAGGCGGAGCGCGCCCGGAATGCCGGTCTGGTCCGGGTGATGCGCGATCAGGTACTCGTGGCGCATGCCGCGGGCGTCCCGGTAGCGGTGCGCGCTGTGGGGGACGGGGCGGACGGCGGCGCCGATCGACAGGCTGAACGCGGTGTCCCGCACGTAGGTGGCGCAGGCGAACGGCGTCACCTCGTCGCCGAGGGTCAGCGTGGAGGTGACGAGCGTGGTGGGCGGTCCCAGCCACTGCTCCACCCGTTCCGTCATGGCCTGGACCGCGTTGGGTCGGGTCACGCGTCGTCCTTCGTCATGACCTGCCCCGTTCCGTAATGGCGTGGGCTGCGCGGCTGAGCACGTACGGCACGTACCCGGGCCGCCAGTCGGGGAGCGTGCCTTCCCAGTGCCGGAACTGCGCGTCGTATGTCACGGCGCGCTGAAGCAGCGCGAGCGGCAGGGCCTCAAGGAGCAGCGGCAGGACGTCCGGGCAGCCCAGGGCCGTCAGGTAGGTGCGCGCGAGGTGCGGTCCGAGGTCACCGCGCCCCTGCGCGACGGGCAGTCCGGCCTTGTTCAGCGTCCACCACAGGAACCACCCGGCGTCGAGCAGGGGGTGAGCGGCGCTGTGGGTTTCACTCCAGTCGAACCACACGCTGCCCCGCGGGCCCGACAGCGCGTTGCGGGGGTGGGCGTCACCGTGACTGGGCAGGTCGGGCAGGCCCAGATCCGCGAGGTCCTGGAACGCCGCGCGGATTTGGGTCCGCTGACCCGCCAGGACCTCCTGCTGCTGGGCCCGGACGCCCCAGCTGGTCAGGACCGCCGGGTCGCCCAGCAGCGCGTCCACCCGCTCGGCTGTCTCTGTTAGGGGAAGCGCGGGACACCCAAGTTCGGTCAGCGCCTGGGAATCAGCCTGCAGCTGGAAGTGAGCGAGCTGCGTGACCGCCTCCTCCCAAGCGCCGAGATCCCCAACGCGGTCCAGCAACTCGCCGCCAGAGGCAGTCAGTAGCAGGCCCCGGGTCTCATCCGCGCAGAGCAGCGGGGGCGTGAGGTGCGCGTGATGGCGAGCCAGGTGGGCCGTGACCGCCGCCTCCCGCCCGTTGTGACTGGCTTTGAAGTACACCGGTCCCGCCGTGGTGTCCGCCACGATGACGCTCACGAGGTCCGTGCTGTGCACGGGACGTGGCCTGCCCGTCCGGGTGCGGCCCGTCTGCGCCAGCGCGGTATCGATGAGCTGGGCGGCGTCCTCCGGCCATGAGGGGCGCTGCCACGCCCGCTGCAGGGGCGGCTGATCGGCATCCGCCCAGACCAGGCCGGGCGGACAGGTGGGGCTCAGGGCACGCAGGTGGGCCGGTTCTGGGCGACCCATGGGGTGACCACCGTCGTGTAGCACCCAGCACTCCAGCTGCCAGGTGCTGCGGGCGACCTCAGCGAGCGGCTCGCGCGGCTCAGCGGTCAGGGTCGGCCACCCGCCCTGATCGCGCAGCACCCGCCGGCCATCGGGGTGCCAGACGATGACGGCCCCCATCAGGCGAGCCGTCCAGGTGCCGGCACGGGCAGCCGCACCTGGTCCTGGAGGCGGCGGCGCGCCCGGGGCGGTTGTTTCCCCAGGTAGTGCAGCAGGGCGGTCCCGGCGCGTTCCAGGCCGTGCGCGTTGACGTACAGCAGGATCATCAGGACGGCGGGAGTCTTCAGCGGGCCGAACAGCGCGATGAACCCGGCCACGAGCGGCGCGACGACCAGGGCGTACGCGAGGAGACTCTGGGATTGCCCCGTGACCAGACTCTGAACCTGCGCGGTTCGCAGGAGCGGAGCACGTTGCCGTCCTCGGAAGACGCCCACGGCACTCAGGACGCCCAGGTTCATCGCCACGGCCTCCAGTGAGCCCAGACTGACCAGGGCACTGGCCAGCAGCACGATCGCGGTGAGCAGTGCGTGCCCTTTCACCCACCTCCACGCGAGGCGAGCGAACACCTGATCATCCGGGGCGAGCTGGTTCAGGCGGTGCTGCAGGTCAAGGACACTATGCCAGGGCCTCACGGGGCACTCCAACGCCCGGCGGGCACCCGGGCTGTCGCCCGCCGCCTGGGGGGTTTCTCCTGACCGCGCAGCAACAGGACCAGCAGGCCCACACCGAGGACCGTGCCGGTGAACGCCGGGACGATCAGGTGCCGGGCCTGCCCGGTCGTGGCGGCGAGCGCCACGTTCGGCAGCAGCACCACGGCGCCGACCGGGTACAGGGCCATGCGGCGCGCTTCGAACACCCGCCACATGCGGTCACTCACCCAGCGCGCCGAACGGCGGCGCAGCGCAAAATGAACGGGCAGCAGCAGCGTCAGGTACAGGGCACTGCTGATCAGGGCCACGCGCAGCAGCGGGTCGCGCTGGACAGCCGCGACGAGCGTCGCGACCAGCAGCAATCCGCCCGAAACGGCCGCGAGCCTTAGGAAGAACCACCCCGCCTGCTGCTTACCGGGCGGGAGGCTGCGGATGTGACTGAAGACGCTCACGTCCGTCCACTGTACGGCCCGGCAGGACGCGGCTTCACGGGCGGTCCTCACAGACGGCGAGGTGCACGAAGCCCGGCTCGCGCCGCAGTTCCAGGACGGTGCGCACGCCCGGCGTCAGGGTGGTCCAGCACACCTGCGTGAGCAGCGCCCGCTGATGCCGGAGTTCCCAGTCCAGGGCGTGCTGCGCCTCGCCGCTCACGAGGCGGCGGAGGTGCGCGTCGCAGGTCGCCCGGACGCTGATCCAGTACCGGCCGCGGTCCGCGACCGCCGGGATGAGATCCTGGCGGGTGTTCGTGCGGACCGTCACGCCCCCGGTCATGCCGAGCAGTTCCACCCGCCCGAGGAGCGTGGTCGCCTGGCGCATGTCCCGCAGGGCCTGCAGGTCCCGCGTCCCGACGGGATACCCCGCGTGGGCGAGGAGCGTCTCGGCGTACTCCAGCACCTCCTGCGCGCGCGGGTGGTGCAGCCCACTGGGGTGGATGTCATCGGCGGGGTGCCCGGCAGCGTGCTCCGGGCGGGACAGGCCATGACCGAGCCAGAGCGTCACGTGCGCGGCACCCTGACGACGCAGTTCGTTCGTGAGCGAGGCGCTGAGCCTGTAGGCCAGCAGCCGCCGCCCTTCATCATCGGCCGGCCAGAGGCGGCGGGGCAGGACCGCCCCGTACTGCTGCATGCGGGGTGAGCGGGCCTCATGGCTGACGGTGCGGACGGTCGCGCTCCAGGCGGTGGCCCGCTCACCCGCGAGGCTGCGGCCTTCGGCGAGCAGGAACTGCACGCGCGCCTCAGTCCGCCCGGCCGTGAGCGGAGTGTGGTCGGGTGGGCGGCGGTGATCTGGGGCGGGGGGGAGGGGACGGGAACGTGGACGGGGGGTGGGCACGGGCATGCGACTCCTGAACAGCGAACGGGGCGGGGTGATGGGCGGACAGCGTCAGCCCCCACCCCGCCAGGGGTGAACGGCCGTACGGGGCCGCGCCGTTTAGTTCTGCACTTGGTGCAGGGCGACGATCATCTCGAGCAGCTGCCGGAACAGGTACAGCGCCTCACTCGTATCGGACCGTTCGGCCTGCCAGAGCCAGTGACCGAGGTCGCGCCCATGCCGGTCGTGCGCGTCGAGTAGCGCCTGGCGTTCTTCAGGATTGGCGGCCTCGGCGCGCAGGAACATGACCGTGAAGTCGTCGTGCAGCCACACCAGGGCGAGTTCCCCGACAGGCCGCAGCGTTTCGGGCAGAACGGACGGATCGATGTGCAGGGTGGTGGTGGGGGTCATCCGGTCCTCCTGGCGCGGCCGAAGGCGCTCAGCGCTGCTCGTCGATGAACTTCCGGACCTGCTTGAAAAGACTCGGCGCTTTGGGCGTCAGCGGCGCGTGGGTGAAGTCCACGGGGTGACACGTGCCGCCGGTGACCTGTTTGGAGAGGGCGGCGCGCCGCGCTTCAAGCTTGCCCGGGTAGTGCACGTTCAGGTGCAGTTGCCCTTTGCCGTCGGCCGGGCCGATCAGGGTGGCGAAGTGCTCGGTATTCGTTTCAGGGTCGATGTAGTGCAGGCTTTCGCCGAGGGTCATGCCAGTCGGGTACATGGGGCTCTCCTTGAACAGTCGCGATACCTTTGCGGGATTCGTGGGGACGAACCGCGCTGGGACCGCCTCGCGTAGCGATACCTTTGCGGGATTCAGGCGGGTGTGAGGGTGGCAGGCGCGAGGTTGATCTCACTTAGGCGCTGATGGTCATCAAAGGCGAGCTGAACCATTTCGCCCCCGACCGTGGCGGTCCAGCGGCGCCCGCGGATGGTGACCGGGCAGTCGTGGGCGGCGTAGAGCGCGCGGATCGCATTCGGGTGATGGAGCGCGAACGTCTGAAGCATCGTGGTGATCAGGTGCACGCTGCGGCTGGCCGTCAGGACTGGCGCCCGGGGTACGTCCCGCAGCGTGAAGTACGCCGCGCCGCCCGGAAACTCACCGCGGAAGTACGCGTCCGCCTCAGTCAGCCCGCAGGCGATCACGGCCAACTCGTGCCCGCTGACAGCCTCGGTGCACAGCCGCGGCGTGGTGAGCTCGGGCACGCCGCAATTGAGGCCGTGCTCGCGCACGTGGCGGCTGTCCTCAGTGACCTCGTCGCCCAGACCGCTGCCGGTGTTCGCCCACGCCCACAGCCAGGACGCGTCACGGTGCATGTCAGTCCCGATCAGCTGCGCCCGGTAGGGCCGCGTGTGCCCACTGACGTGCAGGAGGCCCTGGTGCAGATCGGCGTCCCAGGTGAACGTGCCGAGCAGGTCGGCCAGGTGCTGCTGGCGGAGCAGGACGGGCCCGGCGTGCTCGCTGAGCAGGTCGCGAAAGGTGGACATACCCCTACGCTATGGACGCGCGGGTGGTTTTCCGGGATGACCGGTGAACTTCAGCCGTTCTTCATGGACGGGTGCCCTCACCCCGGCCCGTCAGGCCGCCTCAATTTCGGGAGGCTCAGCTGAGCGTGAGGGTGAGGTGCTCGGCGCAGGCCAGCACGTCGCACGTCCATTCGCCCGGGCCGTGCCGCTGCAGCGTCGTGAGGGCGGTGTTGTCGTGCAGGCCCCGGCGGGCCCGCCAGGTGTCCTGCGGATCCCAGCCGAGCACGTCGCAGAGCAGGGCGGTGATGGCGACGCCGTGCGTGACGATCACGACGTGCCCATCCGAGTTCAGCGTCAGGCGGTCGAGGACACCGCGGACTCGCGTGCCGACCTCGTGCAGGCTTTCCCCCTGGGGGGCGCCGCGCACGGGCCACGCCTGAAAGCCGGCGGGGTCGCGCGCTTCAATCTCCGCGAAGGTGAGGCCTTCCCACGCGCCGATGTGAATCTCGCGGAGGGCCGGGGTGGGGTGCGGCGTGAGGCCCAGGGGCGCGGCGATGGCGTGGGCGGTCTGCGCGGCGCGTTGCAGGTCACTGCTGAGGACCTGGGTGGGCCGCGTGGCGTGCGAGGCGAGGCGGCGGGCGACCGACTGGGCCTGCGTGCGGCCGTGCTCGTCGAGCGGCACGTCCGCCCAGCCCTGGAAGCGGCCAGCGGCGTTGTGGGCGGTGCGGCCGTGGCGCACCAGCGTGACCAGGGCCGTCATGGCTGCCTCAGACAGCAGAAGGGAGGGGGGCGGAACACGCGGAGCATCATAGGGGACGCGTGGGTGTATCCCGAGCTGTCGGTCCACGGGTGCGGGCCCGGGCGTCCTCGATGTACTGCGCGTCGGCGGTGACGGATACCTCGCGGCGGCCGGTGAGCGTGACCTGCGCCCCGCTGATGTGGGTGATCTCGCAGGCTAGGGTGCGCTTGAGGTCGTGCCAGATCAGGGTGCCGAGCCGCTGTCCGACGTGGAGCGGCGCGTTGGCTCCATGCTGCTGGGCGTGGAAGCGCAGCTGCTCGCGGGCGAGGTGGATCTCCAACCCAATGATGCCGCCCTCGGTGCGGTGGTGCTGGTCGGTGCGGCCGCGCTGCTCGTCACTGAGCAGGTCCCCCAGGGCCTGGAGGACGTGAGCGCGCAGCTGCACGCTGTAGATCAGGCCACCCTCGAGCGCCTGGGCCACGAGGTGCATCAGGTACGCCCGGTGCGGGTCGAGCGTGGCGCCGCTTCGAAGGGCCGCCCAGACCTGCAGGGCGTCAGCGGTGGTCTCGGGGAGTGGATATGGGCCGGTGGGGCGTTCGGGCGGCTGAGCGGGTGGCGTGGCGTCTGCCTGAGGCCGTGGACTGGCGGGCCGGAGGGAAATGACGCGGAACGTGATGGGCGGGTCCAGGTTGGTCACGGGGCGCCTCAGGTGCGGGGCAGGGTGACGCGCACGGCCTGCGTGGCGGTGAAGGCCAGGGACTGTCGGCACGCGGTGCGCAGCACGACGCCGCTGGGGGTGGGGGTGACGCGCGTGACGGTGAAGGTGCCGTGGGGGACGTGGACGTGCGCGCCCCGGGGGACGCGTGCAGCGGGAAGGGTGGTCATGAGGACTCCTGGAAGGGCAGGGATGCCCGCATGGGCGGGCGTCCAGGGGGAGGCATTGGGGGTGGTGGGACGGCGGGGCGCGCACCCCGGGCAGGGGTGAAAGGGGTACGCTGCCGGGCCTGCGCCCCCAAGGTGCAGAAGGCGGATGTGACCTGTGGTTCTGACGCCAGCGGTCTGAGCAAGGCTTCTGCTTGCGTTCCGGCGACTGGGCGCTCGGGGGGCATGGGATCGCGCACGTGGCGCCCGCATGCCCGCGTGGTGGGGGGCTGTGTGCGTTGACGGGGGCTGAGCGTTGCATTCCCTGGTAGGTTGGGGCATGCATGTGCTCGTCGGCGTTCTGCGCTGGGTGGCCAAAGCGGTTGTGGGCGTTGTGTTCTACGTCTTGAGCCTGTGCGTTGGTGCGTTGATGTTTGGGACGACGACCGGTTTGCGCGTGGTGCTGTTGGCGGTGGTTGGCGCCGCAGTCTGGTTGGCCTGGATCGGGTATGGCGTCCGCAGTGCGCGTCTGCGGAAGCTCAGGACGCCGGGTCAGAAGGTGTTTCGGCAGATGGATGGGCGTCCGGGACAATACGCAGATGGGATCTATTGCGTGGGCTGTGTGCGGGACGCGGGTCACGTGGAGTGGGTGGGCGTGATCACGTTCACGAGTTCGGGTGGGGGGTTCACATTTGATCCGCTCGAGCCGCATCGGCACGAGTACGGCACGCTCAGGAACGTCAATCCTGATGTGCCCGCCCTGTTGCAGCTCTACTTCGGGAAGTTCCGGTGGGAGGCTCAGACGCCCGCTGAATCAGAAGCTGTTCACACGCAGACGTAAACGCGCTGCGGTCGTTGGACTGAACTGTGGCATGCAGCCTGGTGTAGGTGCGTGCGTCCCGTGTGGCCTTAGGGTTCGTCCTTGCGGTGTTTATCCACGACCTTGCCGGCGAGCCGGAGTGCGCGCCGGTACGCCTGGTCGTTGGAGTAGCCGCTACTGGCCATGCGGGCGGGGTGGTCGCGCAGACTGGCGCGGCGCAGGGCGCTGAGGGCAATGTGGGGAATCTCGGCGACCTTGCAGGCTTTCCAGAGCTGCGCGCGGAGGTCCTCGGGCGTGATGGGGAAGATGGGGAGGGCCTTTTCGGTGGCGTAGAGGGGACCGCCGGCTTCTTTGAGGAGGGGGTCCAGGGCGCGTTGGGCGCCATGGGAGAGGGTGGTGACGGTGCGGGCGCGGAGGAGCTCCCCAGTGGCGGGATCGTAGGTGGACCAGCGCAGGCTGAGCAACTCTCTGACTTGGAAGGCGTGCTCGTCGATGAGGGTGAGGGCGGCGAACAGGTCGGGGCTGGTGGCCTTGGCTGTGGCCAGCAGCTGTGTGATGTCCGCTCGGTCTGGGATGGGGTCGCTGGCGTGTTCGGATCCGGGGTTGGGGTAGCCGGTCATGGGGTTGGTGGTGAGGACCCCTTCTTGGATCAGGGCGTCGTAGAGGACGCGGAGGGTGACGACGCGGGCGGTGAGGGTGTTGATTTTGAGGGGGCCGGGGCCGCGGTTGGGGGTGGCGAGGGGACCGGCAAGCCACGCATGAAAGTTCGCTGGGGGCTGGAGGAGGTCGATCTCGTCCACTTGTGCCTGTGCGAAGACCTGTTTGAGGTTGCTGTGGACCTGGGCGAGGGGGCGGCTGAGGGCGTCGACGCCGAGGGTGGATGCGATGGTGTCGAGGTCGTAGTCGCGGAAGGCTTTTGTCAGTTTGAGGGCGCGTTCGTCGGCGGGGTGGAGGGTGTCGCCTGGCATCTCCATCTCATTATATGGGACTGTATATAGAGAACAAGTACCCCTGACCTCCGCCCGTATCCAGACCTGTACTCAGTATTGGAGGACTGCTGGTCTGCGCGTCTTTCCTATGCCGCTGCCGCATCAGCTCAAGCATGTGGGAGGAGCTCAGGACGGCCCACGGGAGACACGTGACAACGCTGCAGCACCGGCATGAGCTTTGCCGGCTGTTACCCGACTCACACCGTGGAACCCGGGTCGCCCCAGCAAGGGGTTTACCACGCTAGGGCAGGGGCAGGAGCACGGGGAAAAGATGGGGGGAGTCGTGCGCAGAGGCAGGTATGCAGTTCCCCTGCTCACTTCCTGACCTGTGGACTCACACGCCAGTACCACGCTCCATTCGGCGTCCGGGCCAGCCAGCGGTACTCGATCAGGGTACGGCGCACTTCCGCAACGTTCCCCGCCGCCAACCAGGGCTGCAGCACCGCCGTCACTTCACCTTCGGTATAGGTCCGCTGCTCCTCGAACAACCCTGCCAGGTATGGAAGGAGGGCCTCTAACGTGCGCGGCTTGCGTGTCCACACCCGCACCTGCCCCTGGTCATTCACGAACCGTCTCAGCGTCCGCACGGTCGCCTCGTGCTGCTCGAGCCGTTCCAGCAAAGCGCTGGTCACGGCCTCACTGGGGTTGCCCAGAAAGACCCGAGCTTCCCGATGTTCTGTAGCCACCTGTAGAAGCCGCAGCAGCAGGTCATGATTCTGAAACGCTTGCGTGCGGGGCTGAAGCCAGGCCTGAAATCGAACAGACGCCACCTCCGGACTGGGATCATCCGCGGTGAAGTGCTGGATCGTCTCCTGGAGAGGCCGCAGATCCGGCTGGCTGTCCAGCATCTCAAGGAGTGTCACAGTGTCAAAGGCATGTGCAAAAGGTTCGGCAAGTGCTTCGAAGGCTGGACCGTCCAAGACACCAGCCCAGACGGTCTGGGCTGACAGGGCTCGCCAGAGCTCTGGGTGCTCGCCGGTGAGTAACGCGCGCCAGAGTCGCGCTGCAGCGTGATTCTCTTCGTAGCTGAACTGGGGGGTGATTCGCAGGGTCCAGCGAATCCAACCGCGCGCCCGGCGGAAGGCCACGGGTGCGACCTGCTCGAGGGCCTGATGAAACAAGGCTGGTGGGGTGCGAGTTTTCTCGGCCCACGAGAAGCCCAGGGACCCCAACTCCCGGCTGAGGTGGAAGTCAAGCCTGCTGATCAGGCTGGGAAGCAGCGCTTCACCTGGCCGGTATCCCCCTACACAAGTCATGGTTGAACCTCGCTGGAATTATGGGGCAGCGTGATGACCTTCCTCAACACGAACGGGAGATAGGCAGGCTCGGCTTACGCTTGAGCATTGGCCTGGAGGATGACCGTTTGACTCACAGGTGAGGATAGATGAGCCGATGATGCGCAGTGTGGGATGGAGTCCTCCCCATCTTCCCCCACTGCCTCAGCTCAGGTGTGCAGGAGGAGCTCAACTCGCCCAGTCCATTCAGCTGGAGACACGTGATGAAGCTGGAGCACCAGACTGGGCTTTACAATCTCTTGCTCAACTCGCACCGTGGAGATCGGACCTAGCGAGCAAGGGATGAGCCAAGCAAAAGCGCGGGCAGAAGCACGGGGGAGAAGATGGGGGAAGGGGGGACAAAGGAAGGAGGGGGAGCAGCGGATATGGGGGTGAGCGGGCAAGTTCTTATATTATCCAATATAGATACATGCCCCACCCCCTCTGCCCTTCCCCAGCCGAGCCTCTCCACACTGTGCCCGGCACGTCGCGTCCAGCTGAGGTACAACGGGGCATGAAGCCACTCCTGACCGCCACCGCGCTCAGCCTGACGTCCTTCGCGCTGGCCGCCCCACTCCTCGGCACCACCGACTCCTTCGTCACCTCAAAATTCTGCAAGACCTACGCCTGCGAACTCGCCGGAAAAGACGTCCTCGGCCCCGGCCTGAGCGAATGGCGCTACACCATCAAAGGCGAGTTCCCCGTCAGCATGAGCACCGCACCCGAAGTCATCAGCGTCCTCAGGCAGAACAACCGCGTCATCTCCGCCCACCTCCTCTCCGGCGCGCAGGACACCGTCCTCTACCCCGGCGGGTACAAGACCAAGCTGGTCGCCGCGCTCGGCGACACCATGACCGGCAAAGCCCCCACCGACGGCAACCTGCTCGATCTCAACAACACCTGCGAATCCCCGTTAAAACAGGTCAAAACCATTCCCTGGAATGTCGCCGGTAAACAGTACCGCCTGTCCTGCCTGATGACCGCCGAGTACGCCAACGCCTGGCGCTTCAGCTTCCACGTGCACCTCCCCTAAAGGCGCAGGCAGGCTCGTGCCCCGACCCGCCCTGCACGCCACCAGGGCCGGTCCGCAGCACTGAGGCGCCATGTCAGCGACCGACCCGGAAGCCGCCCTATACTCCGCGCGTGAAACCCCCTGCGCTGGCGGCCCTGACGGTCCTCCTGTCCGCGCCAGCGTTGGCCGCCGCGCCCACCCTCCGGGAGGCCGTGCGCCTGGCCTTCCCGCCCATCCTGGAAGTGCGCCCCATCGGGGATGGTTCATACGTCTTCCCGGGCGGTGACCTGCGCCCCACAGGCCCGGACGCCGTGCTGTTCACGGGGCTCACCATTGAACCCGCCGGCAGCCGCTCGCCGCCCTCGCTCTACACGCGCGTCGCGCGCTTCCTCAACCCCTGGTGCGGCGTCAGGGACCAGGCGCAGGCGGTGAAGAACCTGGCCGCCTGGGCCACACGCGCCCAACAGGGCAACGTCGCCCTCCGCGTCGGCACCTGCGAGATCCTCGCCTCAGCGCAGGGGTACGAGGCGGCGTTTCTCGTGCGCCGCGCCGCAGGACCTGCGGTGTGGCCGGCCAAAGTGGTGCGGTAGAGGCGTTCTGCGGTCGCCGCCTGCAGCCGCCTGACGAGCTGGGCTAGCATGCCTGCACCATGAAACCCGGACTTGCCCTCGCGGCCCTCCTCACGCTCAGCCTCAGCCAAGCCTCCGCGGCCGCCCTCATCGACGTGTCCAAGGCCGCCGGCAAATCCCCCGCCCAGATCAAGGCCCTGCTGCGCGGCTGGCGGGCCGAACAACTCCGCGCCGACCTGCTCGGCGGACGTCCCGGGTCCGAATGGCGCTACACCAACGCCGCGGGTTACGTCCTCGAAGTCACGCACGAAGGGCAGAAGGCCGACAAGTTCGTGCTGATGGGGGACCCCATTCACGCCCTGAATCCCGCTCGTGATTACCAGAAGGTGCTGGCTCTGCTTGGCCTCACGGGTGTGCCCAAGTCCACGAACATCTACGGCCCCAGCCACAGCTGGTATGACTTCCGCGGGTTCAGTCAGGTGTCGGTGGCCGGCAACGGCCCAAAGATCACCTGGGTCATCGTCAAGAAAACCCCCACGAAGTAGGGGCGTAGGGATACCAAGCAGGCCGCCGGGTGCGTGCTGAGACCGCGAGCAGTGAACGGCCCAGAACAACAGAAAAGCACCTCTTTCGAGGCGCCTTTTACGTCGTGGTCGGGAAGACAGGATTCGAACCTGCGACCCCCTGGTCCCAAACCAGGTGCGCTACCGGCCTGCGCTACTTCTCGACGGTTGGGGTGATCAACCAGACTCGAACTGGCGTTTCCTGATCCACACTCAGGCGTCCTGCCGCTGGACGATGACCACCATAGAGGGAAAGGCCCTGGCCTTTCCTATGGTCGAAGCGGAGGGACTCGAACCCTCAACAACACGATCCTTAATCGTGCGCGTCTGCCAGTTGCGCCACGTTTCGAGAAAAGCGGTCCTGACGGGAGTTGAACCCGCGACCTTCCGGCTGACAACCGGGCGCGCTACCACTGCGCTACAGAACCATGTGGTGACCTCAGCCGGGTTTGAACCGGCACTCTCCTGGTTGAAAGCCAGGTGTGTTGACCACTTCCACCATGAGGCCAGAGAGGCGACGAGCAGATTCGAACTGCCGAAACCACCTTTTGCAGAGGTGTGGGTTAAGCCACTTCCCTACGTCGCCAGAGGGGGGCGTTGCTACGGGAGCCAGAGCCGTACGGAAACGGTCTCAGGCGAGCAGATGGTGATCAGAACAGGCGAGATGTTCTCGCGGATCTCGCGCTGGGCCTGGATGCTCACCGTGCTCCCTTGGGCACACGCGCGGCAGCTCCAGATCCTCCAGGCGGCCAGCGGGATGCGGCGCGAGGTGAGGGTGGAGGAGGCAGGGCGTGTTCATGCCGGGCAGTCTATGAGGCCAACAGGCGGGCGCCATCCGCCAAGTAGCGTGCCCGATCCGTACGCCAGATGGTCCATGTTCGCTGTCACGTGAGGCGCGCACCTGCGTCAGTGCCGTGACGTCAGTCATGCGAGGATGACGCCATGACCAGGCTCACCGGCACGCCGCCTGCCCCCGCTCGGATCTGGGTCCTGATGGCCAGCGCGGCCAGCACCGCCGTCATCTTTCGCCGCGGCCCCAGCCGCTGGACGCGCCTCTACCTCTGGAACACCCGCACTGACACCATCACGCCCGGGTCATGGTTCGCGGGCCGGTTGTACGAGTGGAGCAGTGATCTCTCCCCCGACGGCCGTCACCTGGTGTACCTCGCCCACAATGCGTCCAGGCGGCGTGTCCAGGCCGCCATTGAAGCATTTGGCGATGACGCGATGTGGACCTGGACGGCCGTGTGCGCGCCGCCCTGGGTCAAGGCGCTCGGTCTGTGGTCCGCCGGGCCGGACGGTGGCGGCCTCTTCACGGACAATCACACCCTCGTGCTCAATCACCCGGCGAGTCACCTCGCGCAGCAGACGCGGATCACGCCGGCTGGCTTCGCCGTCCGGGGGCTGGACGGCGCTGAGCAGATCCACGTGCTGAGCACCTCCCTCGAACGCACGGGCTGGCGCGTCATCCAACGGCCCGAACGGTGGTACGGCAGCGATGAGGAAGACGCGTTCATTCTGCACAAGCAGGAGCTGGAACTGCGGTTCATCCGGTCGCCCCAGGGTGGATGGAAGGCGACGTACATCGGGCTCGGACCTGCCACCTGGCCTGGACTGGAGGGGGCGTCATGGGCGGACTTCGACCAGGACGGCCGTCTGCTGATGGCGCGCCACGGCTGCATCTTCGTCGCCCGAGGCGCCAAACTTCAGCAGTTGAAGGACTTCAATCAGGATCAACCCAAGCGCCATGTGACCCAGCAACCGTGCAGCAGATCATGAGTCGCCAGACGTATCTTGATAGAGGGTCACAACATAGCTGAGCTTCTTCTCAGCAAGGACGGAGATGAAGTCATGAGGGAGGATAAACTCATGATAGAAGGCCGTATCTCAGATCTTGCACCTGAATAGGTGGACTGAATAGCCGTGCTGGCGCAGCAATTCCTCGTGTCGCTGTACCTCAATCATCAGCCGCCCAACGACCAGTGCAGGCAGTGCGATCTGCGCCGCCACCCTCGCATCCTCTTCCAGCGTTTTTCCTCCTTCGGCGCATAGCACGGTCAGCGTGAACGCCGCACACACCAGGAGTACCCAGCGATCCAGCCCCTGAGCGCTGTGCAGCGCGAACTGGTTCAGGCCGAACTGGTGTTTGGACTCCTTGAAGAAGGATTCGATCGCCCATCGACATTTTCCCTCTCTGGCGACACCGTCGCCAGAGAGGAGTTCCGACGACACCGAGAAGAAGGTCCGGTCGCCCCGATCACATCGGGCCAACGTCACGACCTCCCACGGCCAGTTGTGGAGGGACAGCCAGCTGCCGTGCTCGCAGTCACTCACGGTCACTCGACCTGGGTGATCGGTGCGTCGATTCGACCGAACACCCACGACGAACTCGAATCCCTCATCCCGCACACCCTGCAGGAACTTCGCGGACTCGAACCCGCTGTCAGCCAGCACGCACACGTCGAATCGCCGCCGGATCGGTTGCGGCACGGTGGCGAGGAGATCCAGGGCGAGCCGGACCGGGGTCGGGGTGCCCCGACCCCGGTACACGCGATACCCGACTGGGAATTTGAGTGTGCCGTAGACGGCGTACAGGACCACGAGGTGAATGCCGTGCACGCCGTTATACACGCGAACAGCGGGGAGTTTCTGGCCAGTCTTCGGGATCCTGGTGAGGTCGACGCACAGGTGAAGTCGCGGGCGCCGCTTGCGGCGCGCCGCCAGAAGAAGCGACTCCCATTGCGTCTGCTGAAGACTGTCCCAGCAGGCACGCGTGTCCCAGGTGTACGCGTTCAGGAAACGACTGAGGGCACTCGCGCTGACCGTAGAGGCACGGTGAAGCGCTGTTTTCCGCCCCAGATCGAGGAACATGCCGAGCGCAGCCTCAAGGCTGCGCCGCTGATAGATCGTGCGGGGGACGGAGAGCAGGTGATCTGCCAGAATACGAGCGCGCTTCCCGGAGAGTCTGAGGTCGTTCACACCCTCGTTCTCTCGTCTGGGAGCGCGTTTTGACTACCTATTCAGGTGCAAGATCTGAGAGCTACCGTCCGAACCTCTTCGTCACCTACCGGGTGCAGGGATTGCCCCGGACCTCTGTACCGGACATCTTGCCCTCAGACCGCGCCTGGCGCGTGAAATGGCGTGCTCAGCAGCCT
>NZ_BMQN01000034.1 GCF_014648135.1 Deinococcus sedimenti
ATTCCCGGTCTGCGACCAGCACCTTCCAGCGCGCCGCTGGAAGGTGCTTCAGCAGGCGAGCGACCGGTCGCTCGCGTGTGGATGTGTTGCTGTTGCCACTGTGGGGAATGGCTTCCCAGACGAGAGGAAGCGTGAATCCCTGCAGGACGACACCCAGCACCAGAAGGTTCAAGGGTTGGGTGCCATGCTCCCAGTTCGCACGGTCCATGGCGAAAACCAACTTGCCTGGGGGGAGGAGGGGAAGGAGGACGTCGAGAAACACCTCGCCCGTCAACTGTTGATCCTGAAAGCACCGTTGTAGCCGCTTTTTTCTGGCTTCTGGCGACATGTCGCCGGGAAGGAAAGTACCCAAGCGTCTGTGGCAGGTGGATTGAGCCTGAATCAGCGCTTCAACAACGTCCGAGACACGCTTCAGCGTGTCTCGGCGCAGGAAGGGCAGTCGTGCTTTCAACAGATCGGGCAGACTGGTAGGCTGTTCCGGAGCGGCATCGTGGATCGTCACAGACCAGTGATGCCGCTCTTTTGCTGCTTCGGATGTGACCCAGAGCAGGAATCAGCGAACTGCGTCTCAGTCGATCAAAAATCAAAGATGTCCGGTGCTGAGCCACCTGTCACTGCTTTGGGTGGTCAAAAGAGTAACGCGCCGCCCGAAGTCTCGTAATTAACCGTTCTTCAGCTCCGTCTGGTATGAGTTCAGTCGGTTGCAGAACTGCAAGCAGGTCTGTCCAGTCCGCCAGGTACTGCTCGGCCAGATTCTGAAACGTCAGGTCGCCGTCCAGGCGAGCGCTCACCTCCTCCACCAGCTCGCCGTGTAGCAGGCCAGAGTAATACAGATCCAGGAGGACCAGATCCTCTACCGCCCACTCATCGTTCACACCGCCGAGTGTAGGCGATCATGCCTATCAGATCCTTTCAAAACTGTTAAGCGACGCGTCCCTCCGAAGGGCACGCCGGTATACGTCAAGGGAGCAGGAACTCCACACCCATGACGCCGAAAGACGCAGCGGACCTGGTGAGGGTCTCCTCACAGCAGAATCAAGGAATATTGAAGGGCGTGGTGTTGGCCCTTCAATTGAACTGGGAACCGCTGTCAGTCAGCAACCTGCACCGAGCGCGCGCTGGCAGATCAGGGCTACTGAACCGCAGTGGAGGGCCAACGTAACCTGAGGTCATAACAGATGGCGACCGTCCTGACCGGGCTGATCAGTTTAGCCTATTCCTTCTGGCAGCGCCGCAAGGAGCGTGAACGTGAAGGTGCTCCCTCGACCTTCGGCTGACGTGACCTTCAGTTCACCACCGTGCCGCTCCACGATCTTGCGACTGATAGACAGCCCGATGCCGTTGCCCGCGTAGTGCTCCCGCGTGTGCAGGCGCTGGAAGATCGTGAAGATCCGCTCGTGGAACTGCGGGTCGATCCCTATGCCGTTGTCCTCGACTGTGAACTCGGCCCGGTCGCCCACCTGCCGACCCCTGATCCGCACGGTGAGGGGGCGTTCCGGCGCCGCGAATTTGAGGGCGTTGCCGATCAGGTTCTGAAAAACTTGCCGCACCTGCGAGCGGTCGGCATGCACGTCCGGCAAGCGCTGAATATCCACCTGCGCGCCGCTCTCGTGGATGAGACCGGTCAGGTCATCCAACACCTGGCGCACGAGCGCGTCCGTGTGCACCCTGACCCGGTTCTCGGGCGCCTGATGCACCCGCGCAAACACCAGCAGATCCTCGAGCAGCTGCGCCATCCGCCCGGTCGCCTGCGTGATGAGCCCCATGTACTGCAGGCCCCGCTCATCCAGGGCGGGCGCGTACTTCCGCGCCAAGAGATCCGTGAAACTCGTCACGGTCCGCAGCGGCTCTTGCAGGTCGTGGGAGGCCACGTACGCGAACTGCTCGAGTTCGGTGTTGCTGCGCCGCAATTCCGCGTTGGTGCTTTCGAGGTGCTGCTGCGCAGTCCAACGCTCCGTGACGTCAAGCGCCACGCCCACAACTTCCGTCACCTGACCCCGCGCGTCTAAAACCGGCACGAACCACACTTCGAGAATGATCTGCCGAGCGCTCAGTTCGATGACCTCGTGCACCTCCTCACCCGCGAACGCCTGGTGGAGGCTCGTGATGTGCCGCAGGGCTGGGTCGTGCCTGAAGAGGTCAGGGGCCGACTGCCCGATCAGGTCCTGCGGACGGTCCGACAATCGCCGCGCGAGGTCCCCTTCGAACAGAGTGAAAATGCCCTGGGTGTCCACTGCGAACAGCAGCATGGGTGCATTGGCGACCGCCACTTCAAGGTAATGCCGGGTGCGGCCCAGCGCCTGATTCGCCCGGGCTCCTTCCAGGGCGAGACCAAGCTGACGCACAGTCGTCTCGAGGACCGAGCGGTCTGTGGCGGTCCACCGCCGCACACTGCGCAGCGCCACCGCGAAAATCCCGATGATCTCCTTGCCAACGTGAACGGGGAGCGTGGCCGTAGCCCCGACCTCCAGTGTGAGATCCCCCAGCCCATCGGTGTCGTGATCGTACAGATCCTGGAAGTAGGTGTCTCCTGTGGTCCAGGGAATCACGAGATTCTGCGTCTGCTCGTACAGCAGACCGGCGTCGATGACGGACTGGAGTCCTTCGTCATGCAGGACGCCGACCTGCGACCGGCAACGCCACCGGTCCCCGTCAAGCTCGTAGTAGAGTGCGCACCCTTCCGGCAGCAGGGACAGCGCCAGGGCCTGCGTCTGCCGCAGGAGCGCCGCCGGATCACCGGAGATGGACAGGTCCCGCGTGAGCTCGGCGATGCCCTCCAGGGCTCGGGCGCGGGCCATGAGTTCCGCATTCTGATCCGCCAGGGTCTGCGCGGCAGCGGCGCGTTCCATCGCCAGGGTCAGGCCGCGCGCCACGGCCCGCACCAGCGCCTGTTCCTGCGGCTGCCAGTGCGTGGCGTCCGGCCGGCCAATCCCGAGTATGCCGCGCACCTCCCCGTTGACGATCAGCGGCACGTTCACGCCACTGCCATACCCGTCCGACTCCTCCAGGTTCACGGCCTGCGCGTCCCACAGGTCGACGAACACAGCGGCCCGGGTGCGCAGGAGTTCCGTGATGACCGGGTTCTCCGGAACGCCGGCCTGCAACACGCGGAGCAATTCCGGCGGGAACGCGTCATTCCACGTCTGGATCTTCCACAGATCCTGCTCGGGTTCGAAGTACCCGACGCTGCTGCCTGGGAAGTGCCCTTCCAGCACGGAGATGGCCTGGGCGGCCAGCGCGCGCACGTCGGTGCGCGTGCCGATCGCTTCGGTGTACGCCATGAACGCCTCGAGCGCGCGCGCCGTTTCCGTAAGTTGCTCGTTGCGCTCCACCCGCTCGAACGCCAGGGCCAGGCTCCGGCCCACCGCGCAGAACACACTCCGTTCCCGGTGCGTCCACGCCCCCCGGCGAGAGGATCCGATGATCAGCAGGCCATGCGGTTGCCCGGCCCGACGGTAGGGATACAGGGCCGCCGCGTGGTACAGGCCGGTGGGGGCGCTGGCCTGCGTCTCCGGGTCCCACTGGTCGATGAACACGGCGTCGTCTGCTTCAAAGGGACGCTGCAGGTTCTGCCAGGAGGCGGGCAGGCCGCGCCGCACGGCCGCTCGCGTGTCGTCCTCGACTGTCTCGGAAAACGCCTGGCCTACCCACTGCTGGTCCTGACGCGTCAGGAAGCTGGCATGAACGTCAAGGGTGGCGCTCAGGACCGCGGTGGCCCGTTCCGCCAGTTCCTGCGGATCCAGAACCTGACTGGACGTTTCGGTGAACTGCACGAACGCGTCGAGGGCCGCGCGTTCCTCTTCGAGTTGCCGCAGGTGTTCGGTCCGCTCCAGCGTGACCTGCAGGCCGCGCGTCACAGCCCGGATCAGGGCTTTTTCCCGCTCGGACCAGCGGGCCGACTGCTGCGTACCGACCGCAAAAACAGTATGGACGCGCCCACCAACCACTAGGGGGAGGAACGCCGCGGCGCCGAATTCACTTGCGCCCGGCAGGTGATTGGCCGCCGCGTCCCACCCGTCGACGAAGACGTCTGCCTGGGTGTCGCGCGCTTGCGCGAAGTTCAGCGTATCTGCGGGCACTCCGGCCTGCAGGGCAGCCGCCAGTTCCTGGGGCAGGTCGTCCGACCAGACCCGCGCGATCCAGCGGCCGCCGTCCAGTTCGTAGTAAGCGGCGCTGAGGTGTGGCATCTTGGTGCGCAGGACTTGTTCCGCCTGACGCACCAGCGTCAGAACGTCACTGGCGCCCCCAACGGCCTCCTTGTACGCCACGAAAGCGTCCAACGCCAGGCGATCCTCCTCGAGTTCATGGGTCCGCTGCGCCACCCGGCGATCAAGTTCGTCCTTCTGGATGAGCCGCGTGAGGGACATGGCTACCTGCGCGCCCCAGATGTGCCAAGCAGCCAGGTCCGCTTCGGTGCACGCATAGGGTGAAGTCCATGTGAGGACTGCCACGCCATACACACCCACTGGACCGGTGCAGGGCAGCACCGTTACGGTCGCGGCCAGTCGGTCAGGGACGGCGGCCTGTGCGGCAGCGTCCTGGACCGTCATTACAGCGCCCGCATCAGCAGCGTCCCGCACCGCCTGCGGCGCATACGCGAGCTCTGCTGCAGAGATCCAGGCCGTGTGGTCCGGTCGCCAGCCTGCCTGAAGAGCGTGCACGGCCAGCTCCGTGACGGCGTCTGCATGCTGCGCGACCGTCAACTCTGTCGTGAGGCGCGCGAGTGACATCAGTCGGGCCGTCGGCGTGGCCTGGTCCGGTCTGTCAACCATGGCACGGTGAGGCAACGGGGTAAGTACTGTCATGTCGCGCAGCCTGCTGATTGATCAACCCGCTGGTGACCATCTGAAAAGGGTCGAACTGGGAGCAGCAGAGGGAACACATGATTGGAATGAAAATAGCAGCTGGATCTGCAGTGCGTGGCCGGTCGACGATGATGCCGACAAGCCAAGAAGATGTTCTCTTCAGCAAACTGCCCGTTCGGCCCCTTATCACGTCGGTAGTTAACACCCATCATGATGAACTGCAGACAGCCGACTGGGTGATGTCCACCAGATGTCGAACATCTACTCAGAATGAAGCAGCAACTCAGCGTTCAGGCGTGGCCCTTCGCGTCGTATCGGAGGTGTTCCCAGGTCTCATACAGGTCCAGCATCTGGGCCAATTGGTCAGCGTAACTGAAAGGCTTGACCAGCGAGGTCTGGGCGCCAGCCGCCAGTGCATCTGCATGGTGTTGAGGGTCTGCGCTGCCACTGCGGACCACTACTGGGATGCACTGCGTTCTCTTGGAATACCGCACCGCTGCCAGGAACTCCAGACCACTCAAGCCCGTTAGGTGCAGATCCAGAACGATCAGGTGGGGCAGAATCTCAGTCGAGGCGAGATACTGGAGCGCGTCGGCAGCTGAAGTCCGCGCCGTAAACGACACGTCAAGCAGAGTGTCCGTTAACAGGTCCTCGATGAAAATCAGATCAGTCTCCTGATCGTCTATAAACAGGAGGCGAAGCGGTCCAGACATTGTTCAGAGTATGCCGCTGCTAATGGATGGGGGCAAGACCAGCCTCTCTCGCTCAAGGAGAGATCAGTGAAATGGCGCGGTGAAGCGTCCGGGCAGCGTGTCGTGGACATCGTCCTGGCGATGGTGACCGCGAGGCGTGTGAACCAGAGTGACCTGTGCACCCACCTGACTGTGGCAAGCTCCCTCGAAGCGAAGAAAGGACGGTTAGAACGAGGGTGCCGCGCTCCGCACTTGACCGAACCGGTGTGCCTGGCCTTCCTGCTGGCGCTCCTGCCCCCCGGGACATTGCTCCTCGACATGGACCGTACGACTTACCTTTGAACCTCTTGGTGCTGGGCGTCGTCTTGCACAGGCACACGATGCCGCGCAGTTGGACCGCTCTGACCCACGACGGGAACAGCAGTATGGTGAGGCACTGGTCTCCAGGCTGCTGAAGGCCCATCCAGCGGGCCGCTGGATGGGTCTCGTCGCGGACCGGGAGTTCATCGGTGGAGCGTGGTTCCGGTTCCTGAGACGGAAGGACATCAAGCGGGCCATCCGCATCCGGAAGAATGCCATGGCCGATGAGCTGCGCGTGGACGCTTGGTTCGGTGACCTGAAGGTCGGGGAAGTGAGTTGCGAGCGGGGCAACGTTTACGGCGAGGTGATGCAGGTCGTGGCCACCAGGTCCCCCGCGGGGGACCCAGTGGCCATCGCCACGGATTTCAGCGTGTGAGACACGTGTGTGCTGTACCGGCCGCGCTGGTCAATGGAGTGCACGTTCGCCAGCCTCGAGGTCCGCGGATTTGATCTGGAGCGGACCGGCATCATCCACTCAGACCGACTGGAGCGTGTGTTCGGGCTGGTCACCCTGGGCTGGGCCAGCTGCTTGCGGATCGGAGTGTGGCTCCAGGCGCAGGTTCCGATCAAGGTGAAGGCTCACGCCCGATCGGCCATGAGATGCGGTACGGCGCGGAGCAACTGGGTCACGCCCCGCGGGGGAACCTGTCCGAGTGACCCGAACTGATCAGGCTGCTGAGTACGCCATTTCACGCGCCAGGCGCGACTTGAAGGCAAGATGTCCGGTCTAGAGATCAAGGTCGTTCCTTCATGCAGTCTTGTGTGACCCGAACAGGCGTTTATGGTGCGTATAGCGTATGTTACCTTCCTCCCCGCTACCGCCGACAGGGGCCTGCGAGTGCCAGACTCTTCACTCTGCCCGCCAAGGTGTGGTGGAAGGCCTACTGCTTCACTCGCCGTCAGCGCACGTTCGGCGTTGCCTGGGAATGCACCTGCATGCGACGTCCGCTGAACACGAGTGGAAGCCAGACGGTGTGTGGCTGCCTCACGCCAGTGCGGCGCTGCTGGAGGCCATCCTGGCTTCCTTCACGTCCGCGGAGCGCGCCGAACTCATGGCCGCGCCCTGCGCGGCACCGGACGCACGCCCGGACATCTGGCAGGTGGCTCCACTCGAGCGTTGGGCGCAGCGGCTGAGCACCGACTGGTTTTTTGCTGCGGCGCAGCAACTGCAGTTCCACCTGCAACCCGTAGCTGACCTGCACACCGGCCGAGTCTACGGATACGAAGCGCTCGTGCGAGCGCACTGGAACGGAGCCCTCGTCGGTGCGGGTCCATTGCTGCAAGCGGCGGCAGCTCACGGACAGGCGCGGGCGTTCGACGCGCACGCCCGGCGCGGGGCCATCCAACAGGCCTACCCACAACTCCAGCCGGAGGAAGTGCTGTTCATCAACTTCGCGCCTGGGGTGGTGTACAACCCGGATGTCTGCCTGCAAACCACGTTCCAGGCCTGCCGGGACGTGGGCGCCGACTTCAGTCATCTCCTGTTCGAGGTCACAGAGAGTGAAGCCTTCCCGGACCTGCACCTGCTGGGCCGCATTCTGGAGCGCTACCGGGCCGAGGGTGCCCAGGTCGCGCTCGATGACCTGGGTGCCGGGCACACCAGCCTGACGTTCCTTGCGCAGTTGCGACCGGACCTCGTGAAGCTGGACCGCGCCCTCATCCGGGACCTGCACGGTGCGGATCCACGTGTGCCGTTGATTCTGGCTTTGATTCAGTACGCGCATGATCTGGGGATCCGTGTGGTGGCAGAAGGCGTTGAAACCGCCAGTGAACTGACGCTGGTGCGTGAACTGGGCGCCGATTACGCCCAGGGATACTATCTGGGCCGCCCCACTCCTACTCCATCTGGGCTTCGGGATGAGTGTCTTACCAACTGGAAGCAGCCATGACTGCGGTCCATGCGCCACTGGCGCTTCCACCGAACGAAGTGGTGTGGCAGTTGCTGAACGTGATGGACATTGGCCTACTTATCACTGATTCGGCGCGGCGCATCCTGTATGTGAATGAGGCGTTCACACGGGAGTCAGGCTATCGGCTGGAAGATGTGCGTGGTCAGACCTGTGCGGCGCTCCAGGGACCCGAGACCAATCCTGTGGACATTGAGGTCATGCGGAAAGCACTGGACCGGGGGGAGGGCTTCACCCGGGTTGTCCTGAATTACCGTAAGGACGGTCAGCGCATGCGGTACCGCGTGCGGGTGCAGCCGCTCTATGAGAATGGAGTTCTCCGGTATTTCGTCGGCGTTCAGGAGGATTACACGGAGATGCACGCGCTACTCGAGCGGCTTGAACGGTGGGCTCACGTGGACAGCCTCACGGGGCTGGGCAACCGCCGGGCATTTGATCACGCGCTTGATCGGGCGCTTGAGGATGCGAGCGGCGTTCAGTTGGTTCTACTGGACCTCAATGACTTCAAATTGATCAATGATGAGCAGGGGCATCAGGCGGGAGACCGGCTTCTGGTTGGGGTTGCGCAGACTCTGACTGGCGTCCTGGCTGGTGAGGGGTCAGTGTACCGGCTGGGCGGCGATGAGTTTGCGGCGCTGCTACCTCTGGCTGCTACGCATGTGGCCACACGTCTTCATGGCGCTCTGGCGTCTTTGAGACCAGAGTCTGTGAGCGCAGCCATAGGCCTAGCTCATGCTCCAGCCGAGGCGCGCACAGCTTCGGCGCTGTTCCGGCTGGCCGACAGTAGAATGTATGAGCAGAAAGTGTACAGGCGGAGCTAAACGCGTTCCCGGCCGCTACTCGTGACGATGTGACATGGTGAGATTCAAGTTGGCACTGCGCCGTTGAGGTGAATTGAGCAGATGGGGGGCATGTATCAGATGCCGCGCCTCATCCAGCGTCACCAGTCCTTCGAGTCGTCCTGCGGTTTGAACAGTCCTGTTCATCCTTCTGGTAGGGAACTCGAGCACCTATACATTCGAGCGCACCATTTGTCCCTCTTCATAAGTGACCACGTCGCCTTGCAGTCAGCGAGTCAAGCTTGCTACGCCATTGATTCATCCTCTGAACGATCAATCGCCCCAGACCTGCTCGACATCATTCGCGTTCAGTGGGCGGGCCAGGTAAAATCCCTGCCCTAGCTGACAACCCAGCTCAATCAGGAGGCGTCGCTGCGATTCGGTTTCGATGCCCTCGGCGACAATCTCCATGGAGAGCGACTCGGCCAGAGTCACCACGCTGCGCAGTAGGGCTTCCCGCCGCGTGTCGCCTTCCAGGCCCCAGACGAATGATCGGTCCAACTTCAGTAGGTGAAAGTCCAGTGAGTGGAGGGTGGAGAGACTGGAATACCCGGTACCGAAATCATCCAGCGCAAGCCGAACACCCATCGCGCGGAGTTCTTCACACTGACGCCGGGTTCGCGCCACGTCGCGCATGACGGTACTTTCTGTAATTTCGAGTTGAAGCATCTCTGCGGGCAGGTGTGCTGCGCGCAGCGCCGCCCGCGTCACCTGCGCAAAATCGGCATGAAGGAACTGGAGGGGGCTGACATTCACCGAGACGCGAACGCGACGACCCGCGCTGCGCCACCATGCGGTCGCCTGACGGACCGCGGCGTTCAGTACCCATTCACCCAGCTTGAGAATCTGCCCGGTGTCCTCCGCCACCGCGATGAACTCTGCTGGGGAGACCACACCGAGCACGGGACTGTGCCAGCGAGCCAGTGCCTCAACCGCGACCAGGCGCCCCTCATTGAGGGTCTGAATAGGCTGGTACTGGAGGTGCAGCGCGTCGCGCTCCAGCGCGCTGCGTAGTTCCAGGCTGACCTGGTGGCGCCGTTCTCGCTGCTGAGCCAGCTCAACGTCGAAGAGGCTGAGGGTATTCCGGCCGCTGCCTTTCGCCCGGTACATGGCCAGGTCTGCACCACGCAGGAGATCCCGCACCGTGCGGCCGTCCGCGGGGGCCACGGTCACGCCAATACTGGCCGCCAAGTGAAGGTCATATCCGCTCACGGTGACCGGTTCACTCAGGTGCTGTAGGACGCGGTCGGCGAAGACAGCCGCCTCCTGTCTGCTCTGAACCGGGATCAGCATGCCGAACTCATCTCCACTGAGCCTCGCGGCCATACTCTGAGGTTGATCCCCGAGAAGTTGCGTCAATCGGGCCGCCACATGTTCGAGGACTTCATCACCCACCTGGTGGCCCATCACGTCATTCACGTCTTTGAAGTGATCGAGGTCCAGCAGCAGGACCGCCCAGAGGGAAGCTTCGCTGCTGCCGTCGAGGGCCGCCGTCAGGCGAGCCGCGAAGGACCGCCTGTTCGGAAGACCGGTCAATTCGTCACGGGCAGCTTGACGTTCCAGTTCCCGTTGGAGATTAATCTGGTGGGTCACGTCCTGAATGGACATAACTGCCTGCAGCGCCCCTCCCACGGGTGTAGGGAGTGGCGTGGCATGGACGGACCACCAGGTGACTGCCCCTCCGTTCTGGTGGCCCATAATGTCCCCGAAGATCCGTTCTCCCTGAAGCGCGCGGCTGGAGGGGAGACGTTCGGGCGAGATCGGGAGATGGTGCTGATCGACAAAGTCGAGTTCGGTCAGCGGCCGCCCAGTCTGATTGTCAGGCATCCGCAGCATCTGCCGAGCGTTGTCGTTCAGGAAAGTTACGTTGCCGTCCGGCTGGATCAGGACGACGCCCTCCTGTAGCGCTTCGATAATGGAGCGGGCGTGCGCTTCACGTTCAGACAGGTTCCGCAGGAGTTCGGCGCGCTCCAGGGCTGCCCCGAAGAGCCCGGCCACATCCTGCAGACGGGCAGGCCGCGGGTCAGCGACGTGAAGGTCGTCGAGAAGCGTTATCAGCAGCGCGGCGGTCCACTCGCTGCGGGTGGGCAGCACGAGCAGGTGGGTGCGCGGATGGTTGGGAAGGTCATGCAGCGTCCCGCGCGCCCGTAGGAGCAGGTCACGCTGCATCGGAACGGGGCTGATGGGTGGCGTCCCGAAGGAGGCCAGCATCACACAGTCCCTGGACGCAGCAGAGCACGTCAGGAGCGCGACGTGCGCAGCCTCCATCAGACCTGCCGTTTCCTGAATGATCCGGTTGGCCAGGGTCGCCGGTTGGGTGTCGTGGGCCAGCACTTCAATCAGGCGGTGCCGCTCCGCGAGCACCTGAGCGCGTTCCTGTTCTTCCGTCACGTCCTGGACCACGCCCATCAGCACGGGTCCGCCGTGCGCCGGGGACGGGAGCGGGATCACATTCGAAACGATTGCCCGGTACGCGCCGTCTGCCCGGCGGACGCGGGCGTGCAGGCGGAACGGTCCACCCTGGCGCTGCCCCTCGATCATCTGACGGTGCAGGTCAGGACGGTCTGCCGGGTGAATCGCATTCAGCCAGCCGTCACCCAGTGTCTGCTCGTCCGTCTGACCCGTGTACGCACTCCAGGTGGGCTGCGGCTCCGTGATCCAGAGGTCGGCATTGGATGTCCACGTGAACGCACTCGTCGCTTCTGTAAGCAACCGGTACCGTAATTCGTTCCGCCGCGCCTGCTCGTACAGCCGGGCGCGGGAAATAGCCTGAGCGCAGTGCGTGGCGAGTGTCGTGAGAAACGTCCGTTCGGGCTGATCGAACCGGCGTGGCTGCTCGTAGCTGAAGGCCAGAACTCCCAGGACCGGGCCGCCGTTCACCTGGAGCGGCAGGCAGGTGAGACTGTGAAACCCCGTTCGGGCGCGCAGGTCCGCGAATCGCTCGTGGGCCTCCTCAGCCGTGAGGAAGAGCGGCTCACCGGTGCGCTGGACGTGCGCCATGGGCAGATCCAGGTTGGTTGAGAAGGTCGCCCAGCGCTGCGTCAATGGTGCCTCGTACCCGAGGTGGTGGGTCAGGGAAAGGGTCTGCCCCGCCGCGTCCGTCAGCGCAATGACACCCCCGTACTGGCCCCAGTCACTCCGCGCTGAGTGCAGGATGGCGTGCGCCACTTCGTCCGGCGTGGCTGCAGCGTTGAGCAGCGCGTTGAGCGCCAGGAGATTGTCGTGATACTGCTTCGCCCGCTTCTGCTCGGTAACGTCTCGGAATAGAACGCCAATCCCTTCAGGTGTGGGAAAGATGCGCAATTGTGTCCACAGATCGAGGGGTGGGTAGTACTCCTCACATTGAACCTCAACGCCCTCGTGCATGGCGCGGCGGTACAACGGTCCGAATCGCTCAACGGTATCGGGATAGACCTCCCAGATGACCTGGCCAAGCAACTCCTGAGCCCGCCGGCCCAGCACGTTCAAGGCGGCTGGATTGACGTACAGGTACCGCCACTCATGATCAAGAGCGAGGTAGCCGTCCGATATGACATCCAGATAATGCGGGGGAGGCATCGGGAATTGCTCAGACATGAAGATCTCCAAGTGCCGGTAGGAACTGCGTGGGTGCTCAGGCTAACACGGCGGCATCTCGTCGGCTGGCGCGGGACGAGCCAGCAGGTAGCCCTGCATCCCGTCACACCCCAGGGCCTGCGCCAGGGCCCGTTGTCCTTCCGTCTCAATGCCTTCAGCAACCACATGCAGCGAAAAAGCCCGCGCAAGTGTGACCGCCACCCCAACCATCACCTCAGCGGCCGCGTCCTGCACGAAGGACCGATCAATCTTCAGCGCGTCAATCGGCAGCCGTCTCAGCAGACTCAGGCTGCTGTGCCCGGTCCCAAAGTCATCCAGGGCAATCCGGATGCCCAGGGCCCGCAGATCGCGCAGCTGGGCGACCGCTGCGTCCGGGTCGCGGAGCACCGCGCTTTCCGTGAGTTCCAGGATCAGCTGCCCTGGGGGGAGACCGGTCGACCGGAGGGCCTCCCGAACCGTCTTCACGAAGTCCGGCTGTTCGAACTGCAACGCGCTGACGTTGACGCTCATCGTTACGGCCCGGCTCACCTGCCACAGGGTAGCCTGCCGGCAGGCTTCATGCAGCACCCACGTGCCGAGCGGTACGATCAGCGCGGCCTCCTCCGCCACCGGAATGAAGGTCCCCGGTGAAATCAGGCCCTGTGTGGGGTGCGCCCAGCGGATGAGCGCCTCGAAGCCCGTCACCAGACCACTTGAAACGTCAAACACCGGCTGGTAGTGCAGCAGGAATTCTCCCCGGGTTAAGGCCGCCCGGAGGTCCCGTTCCAGGGCCAGTTGCGCGGCCGTCTCACTGCCCATGGCGAGGTCGAACGTCTGGACGCCGTTCCGGCCGGCCTGTTTGGCGCGGTGCAGGGCGATGTCAGCGTGCTTCTGTACGGTGATCACGTCTACGCCGTCACGCGGCGCGAGCGCCACCCCGAACGACGCGGTCACATGGACGACGTGACCGTCCACCTCAATGGGCGCAGTCAGACCAGTCCGGAGCTTGTGGGCGACGCGCGTGGCGTGCCCGGGTTCGCCCAGCGAGCGGAGGATGACGCTGAATTCGTCCCCGCCTGTGCGGGCCACGACGCCGCTGTCCGGCACGGTCGCGCGGAGGCGGCGGGCGACCTGCTGCAGAACCCGGTCGCCCACGTCGTGCCCGAGTGCGTCGTTGACGACGGCGAAACGGTCCAGGTCGATGAACAGCACGCTGAACGGATCATCACCGGCCACGGCGAGACGACGGTCAAGTTCCGCCTGAAACTGCGCGCGGCCCGGCAGGCCTGTCAGGAGATCGTGCCGCAGCTGTTCGACCAGGTGATGCTGCGCGGCAGCGAGATGCTCTGCCATCTGAGCGAGCTCTGCCGTTCGGGCACGCTCCGCCTGAGATTCACGGTGGAGCATCTCGGTGTGCAGTTGCACGCTGAGCACCCGGGCTTTGCGGTCGAGGTCCTGCACCCGCCGCGCGCCGTCCAGGGCCTGCACCGCCCGGCCGTGCGCGTACGCCTGCTCCCATCGGCCCTGCCGGGCGTGCACGTCGCTCAGGTGCCCGAGGGCGAGCCGCTCCTGTGGAACCCAACCACAGCGGCGGGCTTCCTCGAGGGCCCGTTCGAGGAGCGCCTGCGCTTCACTCAGCTGGCCGGTCTCCAGCAGGACCTGCCCCTGCGTGATGCGGAAATGGGTGAGTTGCTCGCGGGTGGCGTACTGTTCCGCCACTGGAAGACACTGCGCGCCGACCTGCGCGGCCTGCTCAGCCTGTCCAGTTGCGACGAGGCTGGCCATGACATTTACGTGCAGTACCACCTCGTGCTGGTGGAGCCCGTGCGCGCGGATGAAGGGCAGGTGCGCCTGGGCTGTCCCGATGACGTCACCGTGCCGCTCCAGCTCATGCAGGGCGAAGACGACATTCACGCCCGCAGCGGATTGCAGGGGAACGTGTTTGGCGCGCGTCGCGAATTGCTGCATCTCCCGGTAGGTGTGCAGGGCGAGTTCATGATCGCCGAGTTCCGACTGGAGCGCGCCGATGTTCCCGAGCGTCCGGGCCTGACCGACCTCATCCCCGTATGCTTGCGCCGCGTGCAGACTGGCGAGGTGGTGTTCCATGGCGTCCCCGTACTGTCCGTCTGCGCGGGCCACGAGCCCCAGGCCGTTGAGGGCCCGCGCTTCTGTGACGCCGTCTTCAGCCGCCACGGCGGTCTCCCGACCCTGCGCGAACGCGAGTCGGGCGCCCTGGATCTCCCCCTGGGCGAGGAGGGCGCCGCCGAGTAAGATCAGCGCGCGGGCTGTGCCGCGCGCGTCTCTCACCTGACTGGCCAGCTCGTGCGCTTCCTGAACCAGGATCAGCGCCGCAGCCGGGTCTGTCGGAATCAAGATTTCAGCAGCGTCCAGCCTCGCCTGGACAGGGGCTGGTTCCTCTCCAGCTGAACCGAGGCGGGAAAGGTCAAATCGGAGCGCCACACCTGACGATACACCGTCACGCTGGATTGACAGGCAGCGGCCAGAGTCTTCGGTCAGGGTTGAAAGAGGCGAGCGGCCTTCAGTGTCGTGCCGCACGCCATCGAGATGCGACGAACTTCTCAGTTCGGTCGCGGTCAACGCGCGTGATTACCGCTGGTCACGGCCTCACCAGCCTCCGCAGATCGGCACTCCAGGGCGTCTGGCTGGCGCTGGATCCTTCAAATATTCCTGCTTTGGGTTGCTCCAGTCGGTCCTGGATCAACTGTCTCGCTCACTGGCGTTTAAGCAGGCTTTTATCTTGACGCGAGGTCTGGAATCAGGAGTTGAAGAGCGAGCAGCGGATCAAGGG
>NZ_BMQN01000035.1 GCF_014648135.1 Deinococcus sedimenti
CGGACATTCTGTCCTCCAGTGTGGATCACACTGAACTTACCCTCCACCAAACTCTATCCAGTTCAGGGGACCACTGGCAGCTGCGCAGCCACCGCGGCCCGTTCCGCAACCCCAACCTGCTGACCGTCCTGCAGCGCGGCCTGCCCCGCGGTCAGACCCTCAACGTGGACCGTCCCTACGCCACCCGCGCCCCGCACTACCAGGATCACTTCGATCCCGCCAGTGTCGCAGTCGCCCGCCACGACATCAGCGACGTGCAGGCCTCCGCGTCCTTTCCCGTCCAGAGTGCCGGACGCGTCCGCGGCGTGCTGGTGATCGGCCGGTACGAGGCCACTCCCTGGACCCGCGTGAACCGCCGCCTGCTCGACACGGTCCTGTCCAGCCTGCAACTCGCCCTGGAACGCGCCGAGCACGCCCAGACCCTGCAGCGCCGCACCCAGGACCTCGAACGCAGCAACGCCGAACTCGAACAGTTCGCGTACGTCGCCAGCCACGACCTGCAAGAACCCCTGCGGACCATCACCAGCTTCGCGGAACTGCTCGTCCGGCGCTTCAACACCGATCAGGACCCGCGCGTGCAGCAGTACGTCGAGCACATCAGCAGCGGCACCACCCGCATGCAGCAGCTCATTCAGGACCTCCTGAGTTTCGCGCGCGTCACCTCGCAGCGTGAAGCCCCCCGGCCCACCGACCCGGGCGCGGTCCTGACCCAGCTGCGCGCCGACCTCGCCGCGCCCCTGCGCGACAGCGGCGGCATCCTCAGCGCCGGTCCCCTGCCGCCCGTCATGACGTCCGCCACGCAACTGCGCCGCCTGCTCCAGAACCTCATCGGCAACGCCCTGAAATTCCAGCGGCCCGGCACCCCACCGCATGTGCACGTCAGCGCCCACTACGAGGGCGAGTTCGTGCGGTTCGACGTGCAGGACAACGGCATTGGTATCGCGCCCGAATACCAGGACCGTATCTTCACGATCTTCCAGCGACTCCACGGCCGCGACGAGTATCCCGGCACCGGCATCGGTCTGTCCGTCGCGCGCCGCATCGTCGAGGGCCACGGCGGCCGCATGGGCGTGCACTCCACGCCCGGGCAGGGCACCACCTTCTGGTTCACGCTGCCCGCCGTCCCCAACGCGGCCGCAGCAGACGCCCCTGCAGACCCTGTGCCACCCGGGCCGTCGGCCTGACCGTCCGGGAGCAACGCACGCGGACCCCGGGGGTAGTCCCGGGGTCCGCCGCTTCCGCAGTCCGGACTGCCAGCGGTTTCCAGTTTCATTGAGGGGCCAACGGCACGCCCCAGGGCTCCACTTCCACCCGCTTCGTTGACGGCTTTTCGCGCTGCTTGTGTCAGGTGCGTTTAGGGGTTGCCTCAACGCACCTGCAAATCGCTGTGAGATCGGCCTCCTGCCCCGTTACTGACTGGTCAGGGGCGTCGGCTCGTGCAGGGTGTAGCGCTGGATGGTGGCGGTGCTCAGACTGCGCTGATAGGTGGCGCTGCCCAACGGCAGGTACACGTAATGCTCGGCACGGCTCCAGCCCTGAGCCAGCATCCACCGCTGACGCATGTTCGGCGTGACCGTCGTGAATTCCGCCGTGACCGGCCCGCTGGCGTACGCGACGCGGTCATGGGTCATCAGAGGCAGCGCCTCTCCCACATCCAGCGTGCCGTTCGCATTCCGGTCCTGCCACATCAGCCATTCCAGCAGCAGGACCTTCGCATTCACCGGCTGCACCGTCACGCTGGCCCCGGCCGGGATCAGCGTCGTGGCGTCCACCGCGCGGGCCGACTGGGTCATCCACTTCAGCGGATCCACGTCCGTCGCCGTCTTCCCGACCGGCACGGCCACCTGATACACGCTCTCACCCTGCGCCGTCACCAGGGACAGGTAGGCGTTCGCCGGGGCCGCCGGGAAGCGCACCTCCACCCCGCTCGGCAGCGGCGGACGACCCCCTGTCGGATCGGCCGGCGAGCTCGGAGCGCCGCACGCCGTCAGGGCCGCGCCCAGCAGGATCGCCGCGGGCCACCATACCGCGCGGCTCATTTCGCCCCTCCCAGACCCTGACTGATCAGGCGGTTCGTCGGCTCGTGCAGCCGGACGGGCAGACGCTCATCCGCTGCGGGGACGCTGTTCATGGTCACCACGTACTTCCCGGGCGTGGCGGACGGCTGACGCACCTCATGCGCCACCAGCGACCAGCCCTTGCGGCGCACGCCGCTCTCCACGCTGTTGCCATCCGGACTCGTGAACGAATACGTGAACGCCTCACTGGCGTAGCTGTAGATCGAGTGCGTCTGGTACAGCTCCTCGGTGCTCTCCGGCTGACCGTTGCGGTTCAGGTCGTTGAACAGCACAAAGTACACGTTGCAGGTCTGCACCGTATCGGGCGAGACGACCACGTCCTTCATGCCAGCGGTCTCGCCACCCTTGAAGGGAGACAGGCACGCGCCCTGTAGGGACCGGTTCAGTTCGAATGGATACACGTAGACCTGTCCTCCACTCACTTCTTTTGCCCCTGAACCTCTAACGTACCCGGAGCCGACCGTGACCGGCGCGGTTCCCGCCTCACCGAACGCCAGGGCCGCCAGTCGCAGCAGGCCCGTATCGGTGGTGGCAGGGAACGTGAACTCCAGAATGGTAGCCGGGGTGGGAGGCGGAGTGGGTCGCGGGCAGGCCGTGAGCAGCGCACACAGCGCCGCCACCCCACTCAGACGCAAAGCAGCAGGAATCTTCATATGTCTTTCACAGTAGCAACATGCTCATCACCAGACTGCCTCACATGACCACCCCTACCCTGAACTCCCCCCACCCGCCCACAGGACACGGCGTACCTCCCCAGAAGTGGGGCCGGGTCAACAGGCAGCAGAAGGGGCGTGGGGCAGCCTGCGCCCCCCGTGCCTCCTCGCTCCGTTTCAGGTGTGGGAACCCCCCGGGGCGGCCCGGGGGGTCTGTCGCATCTCGCTCTGCTCGGCCCTGCGGGCGCGATTACCTGTTCATGATGTGAATCGCCTGCTTGTGCACCGCCTCGGCGGCCTCCAGCACGCTTTCACCCAGGGTCGGGTGTGCGTGGATGGTCAGGGCGATGTCACTGGCGGTCGCGGCCATCTCCAGCGCCAGCCCCGCCTCGCCCAGCAGGTCGCTGGCGTGCGGCCCGACGATGTGCACGCCCAGCAGCAGGTCCGTGTCCTTCTCGACGACCATCTTCACGAAGCCGTCGGTCTGCTGGAGGGTCATGGCGCGGCCCGACGCGCTGAACGGGAAGTTCCCGGTCTTCACCTCGTACCCCTTGTCCTTCGCTTCCTGCTCGGTCAGGCCCACCCAGGCCAGTTCCGGGCTGGTGTACACCACGCCGGGAATGGCGACGGCGTCCTGCTCGGCGGGTTTCCCGGCGATCACCTCGGCCGCGACCAGACCTTCCTTCATGGCCTTGTGGGCCAGCATGGGGTTACTGGCGACGTCCCCGATGGAGTAGATGTGCGGGACGTTCGTGCGCTGCTGCCTGTCCGCCGGGATGAAGCCCCGGTCTGTGACGGTCACGCCCGCGTTCTGGGCGTTCAGGCCGTCGGTGCGGGGGCGGCGGCCCACGGCGACCAGCACGCGGTCGTAGACCTCCACGGTCTTCGTGCCGGTCTTCACGTCCTCCAGCTCCACGTGAATGCCGTCGGCTTTCTTCTCGGCTTTATTGGCTTTGGTCTGCACGGCGATCTCGATGCCCTGCTTCTTCATGGCCTTGCTGAATTCCTTCACGGCGTCCGCGTCCGCGCCGGGCACGACGCTGGGCATGAACTCGATGACTTTCACCTTGCTGCCCATGTTGTTGTACACGTGCGCGAACTCGAAGCCGATCACGCCGCCGCCCACGCACAGCATCCGCGCGGGCACCGGGTCCGGCATGACTAGCGCGCCCGTGCTGTCCACGATGGTCTCCTGATCCACGTCCAGGCCCGGCAGTTTCGCCGGTTCGCTGCCGGTCGCGATGATGATGCTGCCCGCCGTGACCGTCTGATCCCCGACCTTCACGGTGTGATCGTCCACGAAGCTGGCCTGCCCGGTCAGGTGCGTGACCTTGTTCGCCTTGAACAGCGCGCCCACCCCGCCCGTCAGTTTCTTCACGATGCCGTCCTTCCAGCCGTTCAGCTTCGCGATGTCCATCCGCTGCTCGCTGAACGTCAGGCCGAAGTCCGCCGCGTGCCGCGACGCCGCCACCATCTCACCGGCGTGCAGCAGCGCCTTCGTGGGAATGCAACCCACGTTCAGGCACACGCCGCCCACCTTCTCCCGCTCGGCGCACGCGACCTTCAGGCCCAGCTGCGCCGCGCGGATCGCCGCGTGATACCCGCCCGGCCCCGCGCCGATCACGAGCACGTCGTAGTCATAGGATTTCGTCATGAGGGCAGTCTAACGCGCCCCCCGTGAGCCGTCACTGACCTGCCGCCATAGCTGGACAGGCGCCATTCACAACTCCCACTGGTCAAAAAAGTTGATGGTTGATCGGTGATGGCGAGAAGACTCAGATCTCCAAGAAGTCTGTCACCACGCGGTTCAGGACCCACCAGCCGTCCGGCGTGGCGCGCAGTCGGTCGCCGTCCAGCGTCAGGAGGCCGCGCGCGACGTTCTGCGCGATGGGCGCGGCGTACACCCCGGCCACGTCCAGGCCGCTGCGGCGCGACAGGTCCGCCAGATCCACCCCCGCGCGCAGGCGCAGGCCCATGAACAGCGCGTCCGTCACGAACTCGGTCGCGTCGATCGCCTCCGCCTCGCCCACCGCGCCGGTCAGCCACTCGTGCAGGTGCGGATTCGTCCGGCGCACCGTCAGGACGTCCTCCGGTCCCTGCCATCCACCCTCCGCCGGGTAGTGCCCCGCCGCGCCCGGACCCAGGCCCAGGTACGTGCGGCCCTGCCAGTACGCGAGGTTGTGCCGGGACTCCTGCCCGGGCCGGGCGTAATTGCTCACCTCGTACCGCGTGAAGCCCAGCGCCCCCAGGGCCGCCTCGGTGTCCTCGAAACCGCGCCGCTCGTCGTCCTCCTGCACAGTCACGCCACGCCGGGCGAACTCCGTGCCGGGCTCGATCGTCAACGTGTACGCACTGACGTGCCCCACCCCCAGGTCCACGAGACCCTGAATGTCACTCAGGAGCGGCTGCCCCGGCACCGCCGTGATCAGGTCGCCACTCACGCGGAACCCCTCGCCGATCAGGGTCGTCACGGCGTCGCGCGCCTGCGCCGCGTCATGCTGACGACCCAGGAACTTGAGGGTCGCGTCGTCCAGGCTCTGCACACCCACGCTGGCCCGGTCGAAACCCAGCGCCCGCCAGTGCGCCGCGCGCGCCCCGCTGACCGTCCCCGGATTCACCTCCAGCGTGTTCTCCACGCGGCCCCACCCCAGGTGCCGCCGCACGCTGCCCACCAGCGCCGCGAGTTCCTCGTCCCGCAGGAAACTGGGTGTCCCGCCCCCCAGGTACACCGTGTCCAGCTCGACGGTGTAGGCCGCGGCCAGCCCCGCCGCCTCGACCTCGATCTGCTCCAGGTACCGCTCCACCATCCCCGCGCGGCGCGTCAGGACGTGAAAATCGCAGTACGGGCAGATGGTCGGGCAGAACGGCACGTGCACGTACAGGTGCCGCACCACCGGGTCCAGCGCAGGCGAGGAGGCAGGCAGACTCACGCGCGGCAGTGTACCGCCCACCCCCACGCGAAGCCGTGACCCGCCTTCCACGCCCGGCGAGGGAAGCCCGAGGGGGGGCAGTCCAGCAACCTGCTGCGGCCCGCGCGTATCCTCCGCGCATGGCCGACCCCACCCGACAGCGCACGTACACCTGGGACGACATGACCCCCGCCCTGGAAGCCGCCCGCCGCCTCAGCGGACTGGAGTACCTGCACGCCATGGTGCGCGGCGAACTGCCCCCGCCCCCCATCGGCCGGACGCTCGGCATGGAACCCGGCCGCCTGGAGGACTTCACCGAAGGACGCGCCGTGTTCCGCCTGAAACCACAGGAATTTCACCACAACCCCATCGGCAGCGTGCACGGCGGCGTGTTTGCCACGCTGCTCGACTCCGCGCTGGCCTGCGCGATCCACACCACGCTCCCCGCCGGGGTCGGCTACACGACACTGGAACTGAAATTCAACTGCATCCGCCCCCTCCTCGCCGGCGGCCCCGAGGTGCAGGCCATCGGGCAGGTCGTCGCCGCGACCCGCCAGACCGCCATCGCCGAGGGCCGCATCGTCGACGACAGCGGGAAACTCTACGCCCACGCCACCACCACCTGCCTCCTGCTGCGCTGAACCCCAGGGAGGGTGACGACAGGGGCGTTCGGATCGAAGAGTCGGAGGGTCTAAGAGTCTAAGGGTCTAAGAACGGCGTGTGGCACGTCTTCTTTCTCTCAGACACTTGGACCCTTGGACCCTTGACCCTTCGACCCGCAATGCGGACACTGCGTATACCTCGCGCTGAATCCCGATTCCGACGCGGTCAGCGGCCGTGTGGGGTGCGGTCCATCCAGGCGGTCAGGGTGGCGGCCACATCGGCGGGCGTGGTGACGGTCACGGGGACGCTCAGGCCCGCCACGGCGGACGCGGCGGGGCACTCGCCCTGCGCGCCTGCGCTGGTGTCCTCGCCCGTCCAGGCGGGGAATTCGCCGCCCTCGCGGTAGGGGAGGGCGCCCGCGTCCTCGACCATGGCGTCCGGCACGCGGACCGCCGGGCCGCCTGCCAGGGCCACCGGCGCGACCACGATCACGCCGCGCGGACGTTCCTCCTGCACGGCGGCCAGCAGTGGCGTCAGGCCCTCGTGCACGACCAGCGCGGCGCGGCCCTTCCCGTCCACGCCCGCGATGGCCGCCGCGAGTTCGCCTGCCAGTTCGGGCGGCGCGGCGATCAGCCACGCGTGCCCCCCGGCGCGACCCTCGAACAGGGCGCGGGCGCTGCCATACACGTCAGACCAGGTGCGGGTGTGTTGCATGCTCGCCAGCATAGGCGAGGTGCGGCACCCGGCCCCAGTCGCGTGCGGCAGACTGTCCGGCATGACCGCCCGCGATCCCCACCCGCTGGACTTGCTGCGCGAGGAAGCCCGTCACGCCGACCCGCGCGCCACGCAGCGCGACCTGAACGCCCGGCCCCTCCCCTCGCTGGAACCCGGGGAGTGGAGTGCGGGCGCCGAGGAAGCCCTGCGCGACTGCATCGGCATGGAACGCAAGATCCAGATGGAGATGCGCATCGGCCTCGAAGGGCACCTGGACGACCTGCCGCTGCGCCGCACCGCGCCCCTGGCCGACATGACCCTCCCCGAGTTGCTGACCGAGCACGCCGAGGGCCGCCGCATGCTCCTGCGCGTCCTCGACCACATGCTGATGGTGGGCGAGACGCACGACATCCGCGCCTGGACGATGGGCGAGGAGGTGCCCCCGGCGGTGTACATCCTGGCGCTGCGGGGCCGCCTCGCCCGCCTGGACGGCTACATCAACGAGGAACGAGTCACGCCCTGATCATACGGATTCCGTCTGTTTCGTTGACAGATCGGAACACCACCGATCTGCCAACTCCACGCCCGGAACCCGCTTCTCTCCTTCTCGCATCCGCTCGGGTTGAACGGTTTTTGCAAACCATTCAACCGGAGTCCGTATCAGTCCGTGAAGCGCAGCAGGTACCCGTCGGGGTCCTGCACGAGCAGCTGCCGCTGCGTATGCGTCACCTCGCCCTCCAGGTACGTGTCGGTGCGCAGCGGCTGGAACAGCGGGTACTCCTCTGCCAGTAGCCGCGCGTGCAGAGCGTCCAGCTGCGGGTGCACGATCTGGAAGTTGATCCCCCGCCCGAACGGCACCTCCAGCGGCCCGGTCAGCCACGCCTTCCCCGGCTCCGCCTGCTCCAGCATCCACTGCGCGCGGCCCAGGCTCAGGTAAGCGAACCCGGGGCGGGTGTAGTGCAGCGTGAAGCCGAAGATGCGGGTGTACACGTCCAGGCTGTGCGTCAGGTCGCTCGTCATCAGTTCCGGCACCAGTGGCGCTCACTCGGTCACGGGCACGTGGGAGACGTGGTCGGCGCTCATCGGTAGAAGTCCTTCAGGAGCTCCGGGTCCGGGCGCGGCGCGGGCCCCCGGCGTCCGGTCGGCCGGAAGGGCGCGCCGTCCCGGCAGCTGTCGGCGCGGAACGCGTCGGCGCTCAGCGTCGGGGTGGGGCCGGGCTTGACAAAGATGTTCCAGTGCCAGAGTGTGCCCGCCGGTCCTGAATCAGCCAGATCACACCACGTCCGACTGACCAGCACGGTGTCCGCGCGGGTGATCCTGCCTGTGCGGGGCAGGGTCGCGGGGTTCCAGACGGTCAGCCACTGCAGTCCTGCACTGCTCGCAGCAATCTCGAACACCGTCACGAACTCCTCCCGACCATCCTGATTGATGTCGCGCAGCACGTACGCTTCCACGAAGCGGGCCATGCTGTTCGGCTGTGCCAGCAGCCCGGAATACAGCGCGCGCATTCCGCGGATCAGCACGAACCGCACCGAGTCGTCGCAGGAGCTGTCGTACAGATACAGCGCGTCTCTCTGTCCGGGGGTCACGAACGCGCCCGTCCGGGCCGCGAGCACCCGCACCGACGTGTTGTCGCACCCGCCTACCTGCGCGTTCAGTTTCGCCACGGTCAGCAGAGGGGCGTGTTCCGGCGCGACCGTGCCCCGGCTGGGCGGCAGGTCGTGGCTGTACAGCAGCCGCTCGCCCTGCGCGGATGCCGATCCCAGCAGCGCAGCGCACAGCGCCATCCGCGCGACAGTCATCTGCCCAGTGTACGGCCCGCATCTGTCTCTCACTGGCTCGGCTGTCTCAGCGTCCGCACGGCGGGCAGGTCGGATCGGATAGGCTCAAAACAAAAAACCCGTCCTTCGCGGACGGTGATAACGAAAGGATAGCGTGGTATGCAGGGCGTGTCAACCCTGGTGCATGCGTGCCGCGAAGTGCGTGCTGGAGGTGTTTTCGGGTGAGGCAGTATGCGGCGTATGCAGGTGCGTCAGCCGGTCAGGCGGGGCAGCAGCGCCACGACCGCCGCGATGGTCGGGACGCTCAGGACGGTGCTGAGGAACGCGGTGCGGGCGACGGTGTCGGCGTCCCCGCCGTACTCGCGGGCGATCAGCAGGGCGTTCACGGCAGTGGGCATGCTGGCGGACAGCACGAGGACGGCCAGCACCTCGCCCCGCAGGCCGCAGGCGAGTCCGGCGGCGAGGCCCAGCAGGGGGCCGCCGATCAGCCGCGCGGCGGTCGCGAGCCACACGCGGGCGTCCAGGCGCGGCCAGCCGCCCGAGCCGAGTTGCAGGCCCAGCGACAGCAGCACCATCGGCAGGGTCGCCTGCGCCAGCAATTCCACGCCGCGCATCAGGCCTTCCGGGGGCTGGAGGTGCAGGGCGCGGAGGGTGACGCCCAGCGCGACCATCCACACGGCGGGCAGGCGCACCATGTTCAGCAGCATCCCGCCTGCGCTGGGGGGCGGCTGGTCGGGGCGGCGCACGCGGGCGGTGTACACGACGGGCGCGATGACGTACATGCCGACGAAGGACATCAGGAACAGCAGCGTGGCGTGCGCGAAGCCCGCCTGCCCGAACGCGAACAGCGCGATCGGGAGGCCCATGTTGCCGCTGTTCCAGATGCCGACGCTCGCGGCGAGGCTGCGCCGCTGCGCCTGCGGGGCGCGCAGGCCGGTCAGCCAGCCCAGCAGCAGGCTGCCCGCGACGGTCAGGGCGTACGCGGCGCCCAGCGTCAGGACCTCGCCCGCCTGCACGCGGGTGGTCAGCAGGACGTTGAGCACGAGTGCCGGGGACAGCAGGTACAGCGTGATCCGCGCGACGGTCGCCTGATCGATGGGAAACCGCGCCGAGACGAGCGCGCCCAGCCCCGCGACGAGCATGACGGGCAGCAGGACGTTACTCAGGGCCTGAAGCACCCCGCCATGCTGTCACGCGTGGCAGGGTGGATGGGGCGCAGGTGCAGACGGGTCAGTGCGTGGCGTGCAGGGGGAGGGTCGGGGCGAGCCACACGCGGCCGGTGCCGCGGTAGGACTGCACGAAGCCCTCGCCGGTCTTGCCGCTGCCGAGCAGGCCGCGCGCGCTCTTCTCCACCTTGAATTCCAGCCCGTCGGTGTACGCCACGACCAGATTCCCGTCGACTTTCAGGGTGTCGCCGCGCAGGTCGAGCACCTGGAATTCCTCGGGGGGGACGGGGCTCTGCAGGGCGAACAGGCCGCTGCCGGTCAGTTTGGGCTGCACGCGGCCCTCGCCGCTGCCGACGGCCTGCGCGAAGCCGTGGTTCACGTGGCGGCCCACGGTGATATCGCCGACGCACGCGACGAACGCACCGTCGTCCACGATCAGGCTCTCGCCGCGCAGTTCGCCCAGCAGCAGGTGCAGGCGGGTGGGTTCGGTGTACAGGGTGCCGCTGCCCTTGAAGGCGGTCTTGTACAGGCCCTCGCCGCTGGCGGCAGCGGTGACCGCCCCGCGCAGGAAGCCGCCCAGGCCGCTGCCTCCGGCGGCGTTCACGGCCTGCATTTCCAGGGTGCCGCGCAGGTACTGCAGCGCGCCGGTTTCCAGCACGGCGTTCCCGGCGCTGCCGTCCCCGGCGACGTGCACGGCCAGCTGCCGCCAGCGGGCGGGGCGGCTCAGCGTCTGGTGGTACCCGCTCAGGGCGGCCTCCATCGGTTCGGCGCTGTACTCGATGACCTCCAGACGGTTCTGTCCGCTGCTCAGGTCACGTTCGGTGATGCCTTTCCAGGTGAAGTCCATGTCGATCAGTACGGGGGGCGGCGGCGTGGGATTCCCCGGACGGGTCAGCGACTGACACTCCAGATCCCGGCGAAGCCCGCCAGTTGCGTGTCCCGGTCGGGCGTGGCGTAGGCGCTGATGCTGCCGTCGAGGTACAGCGCGTCGGGGCAGCCCAGCGTGTCGCGGAAGAAGGTGGCGAACGTGTAGAAGTTGACGGGCCCCGCACTGACGACGAAGCGGACCTGTCCGCCTTTGCACACGCCCACGCCGCTGCGCAGTTTGAACGAGGTGCCTCCCTTGTTGAAGGCGGGGTGCAGTTGCCCGCGCTGCACGAGCAGCGGTCCGGACTGCGTGGCGTACGTGGGCTTCAGGCCAGAGCGGCGGTACGCGTCGGTTTCCAGCACGCCTGCCCGGCTGCCCTGGATCCAGAACACGCCGTTGGGCCGCAGCGCGAAGTTGCCCCCCGACCGCGCGAGGTTCAGTGGCGTCAGCGTTCGCCCCTCCTCTATGTGCAGTCCCAGGGGCCTGAGGCCCGGCGCGTAGATGCCGCTGTTCGTGGCGAACGTCAGCGTGCGACCTTCCTTCTTCAGCCGGGCCCCCAGCTGCGCGAAGGTCGCGTACGGGGCAGAAGTGGTGGGGTTGCGCCAGTGCAGCCGCAGGTCGTCGCGGCCCGGCGTGACGGTCGCCACCGTATAGAGGGTTCCCCCGGCGACGACGGGCTTCACGGTCAGGGCCGCAGCGTGGGTGCTGCCCAGCACGAGCAGACACAGAGTGGGGGAGAGGCGCGGCATGGCCCGTGCAGTCTCTCAGGTGGCGATGAGGTTTTCGCCTGCCACACGCAGCTCGGGCCCCTGAGTGTCATTTCTCAACTGAGGCTCTGGGAGGGGGTGTTGACAGATTCACGCATGACCTGTATCTTTTCTGAGCCTCAAGCGAGGCGGGAAGCATG
>NZ_BMQN01000036.1 GCF_014648135.1 Deinococcus sedimenti
GTGGTCCGGCGATGAGGCCAATGAGGATGAGGGTCCAGAGGCCATCCCACGGGTAATGGATGCGCATCGGGTCACGCCAGTCTGGAATCTGGGTTAGAAATGGGAGCGGGCTGATGGGTTGTGTCACGACTCCCAATCAGCCCGTCTTTTTGGACCTCAGTCAAGATAAAAGCCTGCTCCTCACGGCCAGCAGTTGACTGCTGTGCCACAACCGTTCCATCCGGGCGGATGCGAGCTGGAGACCAGAGGGTTCCGGGCATGGAGTCGGCAGATCGGTGGTGTTCCGGGCTGTGAACACACCCAGACGGACTCCGCATCAACGGTGTTCAGCTGCTGAGGGTGGCCGACAGCATGCCCCAGAGAGGACCTGAAGCCCGCTGCCGGACGCAGGCGGGCTCCCTCCCGAGGCGCCGCGCGCCGCGCCCCGCGAGACCACGGTCGTCCGCTGACAGCGGGTTTCAGTTCCACCCAGGGGCAAAGAGCACGCCCCAGGGCTCCACGTCCAACCGCTGTCCTTCTCAGGTGCTCGCTCTGCGGCGCAGCTCTTCGAGTCCGCTCGATTCAGAGATAGTGAACAAGCCCGTCAATACCTCTGAATTCTGCTGTGGGACGTGCGGGACCTCGCGCCACCCGGTTCAGTGGGTGGGGACGCGGGCCGTACGGAAGCGGGAACGCTGCCAGTAGCGGACGAAATCCTCGATCTGCGCCACGAAGTCCGCGAAGGACGCCTGCTTGACCAGATACGAACTGGCGATCAGGTCGAAGGCGCGGTCCACGTCCTGCGCCCGGGCCGACGTGGACAGCATCACCACCGGCAGGTGACGGAACTCCGGGTCGTTCCGGATCTCACGCAGGACGTCCAGGCCACTCAGGCCCGGCATGTTGACGTCCAGGATCACCACGTCGGGCAGTTCACCGGCCCGTGCCTGCGCCTGGAGCCAGTGCAGCGCGTCCTGCCCGTGCTGGATGATCTTGATGTTCACCGGCTGCTCCAGGGCGGCGAAGGCTTCCTCCGCCAGTGTGCAGTCGGCCGGATTGTCGTCCACGAGCAGGACACACAACCGGTGAGGAGCAGGTGGGACCGTCATGTCACGCAGTCTGCCACGCGCGCCGGTGCACCGGAGACGCGCACGGATGGACACGTGTTCATTCGCGGGACAGAGCCGCGCGAACACTCCACGTGTCGATCAGCCGGTTCAGCAGGACCAGCAGGTCCGTCAGCAGCAGCGGCTTCACGTGATAGTCGGCCGCGTCCGCCGCGTACGCCGCGTCGATATCGGCCGGTGCAGCGCTGGCACTGAACATCACCACCGGAATCCGGCGGGTGACGACCTGCCGCTTCAGCGCCCGCAGCACGTCCAGCCCGGACTGGCCGGTCAGGTGAAAGTCCAGCAGGATCAGGTCCGGGCAGCGGCCGAACTCGCAGGCGGCCAGCGCCTCGCGACCATCCCGCGCCAGCGTGAGCTGCACCTCCGGATGATCAATATCAAGCGTGTCCTGGATGAGGAGCAGGTCGCTGGCCTGATCATCAATCACCAGCAGGTGGAACGGGGCGGGCATGACCGTCCCAGTGTGCGTCCTGCCGGCCCACAGTGCGAGAAACCCCCCAAGTGAATGAACGGTCACTTAAGGTCGGAGGCCGGGCCGCCCGGGCGGAGTATCGTCAGGCATGCCGTTCACGCCGGGCCGACCGCTACCGGACGAGGAGGCCGCCGCACAGGACGGCGCGCTCTACCTCGCAGTCCGGCCGGACCTGCGCCTCGTGACCTTCGAACGCCGGGCCGGACAGTGGTACTGGCGCGTCCTGAGCGACGAACGACCCCACGGCCCCGGCACCTGGGCCGACGTGCAGCGGATCCTCACCGCCCCCACCGTCGAGGACCAGCCGTGACGACGCCCCGCTCCCCTGACGGGCCCCCCGCCGCCCGTAGCGGAGCGGCCCCACGTGACCTACACTGACCCATGTCCCCTCACAACGCAGTGCACCTGGACATCGAGCGGTCCCTGGTCCGACGCCTCCTGGACCTGACTCCAGAAGAACTCCGCCTGGCTGAAGACCTCGCCAGCCGGACCGGCGTGACCCTGGGGTACTACTGCGGCGAGATCATCCGGGCCCACCTGGCCCGCCAGACCGGCCCGCTCGAATGGGCGGCACAGGAATGCGACACCGCCGGCTGACGCCCCACGTCAGAGCTCCCGGAGTCGCTCATCACAGACCAGACATGATCGGTCGAGACCCACAGTCGAGAGTCGTCCTGACAGCGGTGTCCAGCTTCATTGAAGGGCCAGCATCACGCCCTTCACTACTCCTGAATTCTGCTGTGAGATCCGGCCAGGACGCTGCTACCCGGAGCTGTGCGTCCCGCCGTTGTCCCCCTGACCACCGCGGGGTGCCGGAGCCGCACCTGACCATTTCGGCAGAACGCCCCCCAGACCGGCTTCGAGCTGCTGCGCCGCCTCCCTGACGGACCGCGCGCTGCGGCGGTCACCGAGCCCCAGGTGGACCCGGGTCAGGCCGTGCAGCGCCAGCCAGCGGGCCGGGACGTGGCCGCCCAGCACGCTGGAGGTCTGGACGACGTCCGTGAAGTGGTCGCCGGCCTCCGCCCAGTGCCGCTGCCGGAGGGCCAGGTAGCCCAGCCCCACGCGCGCCAGGAGTTCTCCCTGACGGTTGCCGAAGGTCTGCGCGCCCTGCAGGTCGCGGCCGAACCACTCCCGGGCGGCGTCCGGGTCCGGCCCGGTCAGCAGGAAACCCCGGGCGTTCATGTTGTCACGGACGGTATAGCGCGCCTGCGGATTGAACGTCTCGTCCGCCTGATCACACCAGGCCTGGGCGCCCGGCGCCGCGTCCGCGGGCCGGGGCGGACCGTGCCGGAACAGGTGAACGAGGGCCAGCAGGCTCATGCAGGTGCTGGCGTCCGGCCGGAATCCCAGAATGGAGAACATCTGCGTGGCGGAACGCAGCGACTGCTCCGCCGCCGCGTACTCGCCCTGCAGCGCCTGCACCTGCCCCAGCAGCAGGCGCAGGTCCGCCTGGATGAACGTGGTGCCGAGGCGGCCGACCAGGTGCAGCGCCTCGTGCAGGTCAAGGCGAGCGGCGCGCCCGTCACCCTGCGACAGGGCCACGCTGGCGCGCCGCCGCAGGGCGATGGCCAGCGTGCCCGGCCGGCCGGTCCGCTCAGCTGCGCGGCACAACTCGGTCATCAGGTCCGGATGCGCGGGGTCACCCTGCTGGTAGGCGCGGAACTCCCGGATGTACAGCGCGCACAGGACCGCGTGTTCACTTCCGGCGGCCCGCGCGGCGCGCAGCGCGTCCATGTCGGGGTCGGGCCGGGCGGGACTGAACGCCTCGGCGGTGATGAGCACCCAGACCCGGGCGTCCACGTGAGCCGGTCCGTCCAGCGCCGGGAGGATCGCGTGCGCGGTCGACAGGGCCACCGGCGTGAGGTCCCGGTTGGTCCACTCGCGGTGAAGGTTCCTCACCAGATACGCGGCCGTCAGGACGTCGTCCCGGCGGACCGCGCTGCTCAGGGCCGCCCGGAGGTTCGGGTACTCCACATGAAACCAGTTGCGCCACTCCACCTGCCGGTGTCCGCTGAGCATCTCGTGAAATCCCTCATCGGACCGCTGCTGGAAGTACGCGGCGTGCCGCGCCTCCACCAGGTCCCGCAGGGGCAGCTGACCGTCCAGCCGCTGCCAGGCCAGCTGCGCGATCAGCGGATGCCGGGTGAACCGGCCGGTCACGTCCACCCGCAGCATCGACTTGTCCACGAGACCCTGAAGGTCGTGCAGGGTGGCGTCCGCCACGGCCGCCGCTGCGGGCACGGTGAAGCCGCTGTGGAAGACGGCCAGGGCCGCGAGTACCTGCTGCTCGCGGCCGGTCAGGCGCTGCCAGCTCTGCTCCAGCACGACCCGCATGCTGCGGTGACGGGGCGGCAGGTCCGGCAGGGGCGTGTCCAGCAGCCCGAAGTCCCGTTGCAGCGCCGCCAGGATCTCCCGAGGCGGCAGCACGCGCGTCCAGCTGGCCGCCAGTTCGATGGCCAGCGGGAGGCCGTCCAGCAACGCGCACACCGCCTGACTGTCGTCCAGGTCGGCGTCCGTGAAGCGGTAGGCCGGGCGAACCCGTTTCGCCTGACTGACGAACAGGGACAGCGCGTCACTGATCGGCTGCCCGGGCGGCGGATTCAGATCGAGGCCAGCGAGCTCGGCGGCCGTCTCCGCGCGCAGGGTCAGGCGGTGGCGGGACGTGACCAGCACCGTCAGGTGCGGGCAGCGTTCCAGCAGCTGCCCCACGATCCTCGCGGCGTCCAGATGCTCGAACTGATCGAAGACGATCAGTGCCGGCGCGTCCCGCAGCAGCGTGGTGACCAGGTCCAGCGCCGGGCGGCCCGGCAGCAGGGTCGCGCCCAGCGTCAGGGCAGTCTGGGCGAGCAGGTCGTCCGGGTGCCGCGCCTCCTCCAGCGGCACCCACCACACGGGCCAGTTCGTGTCCTGATGGACGGCGTGAGCCACCCGGGCCGCCAGGCGCGACTTTCCGGCGCCGCCCACGCCCACCAGGGTCAGCAGCCGCACGGCCGGATCGGTCAGCGTCCGGGCGAGGTCCGCCACCCGGTCCTGATGACCCACGAAGGGCGTGACGTCCACCGGCAGGGACGGGACCGTCACGGGAGTCGGGCCGTGCTGGTCGGGGGGGCCGGTGACCGTCAAGCCCAGTTCCCGGGCTTCCCGCGCCACGCGGCTCGCGTGGGGACTGCCGCTCAGCATGAGCAGCCGGTGCAGCCGCTGCAGGTCGTGCCCGTCCCGGGGCGGCAGGCCCGGCAGGTGCCACGCGGCCTCCGCGTGCCGGGTGGCGTCGGCGGGGCGGCCCTGTCCGGCGCAGTGTTCCGCGGCGTGCACCAGCGATTCCCACAGCTGCTCGGCGATGGCTTCCCGGGTGTCGATCAGCCACTCTTCCAGCTCGGCGCCGAACAGCGAGGGCGACACGTCGGCCAGGAACGGCCCGTCGTACAGCGCGGTGGCCTGACTCGTCCGCCCGGCCTGAATGTGTTCCAGCAGCAGGGCGAGGTCGCTGGAGCACTGCACGATCAGGCGATCACCGCGCTCGGTGACCAGGCCGGGCGCGGTGCGGCGCAGGGTGCTCAGCAGAACGCGCAGACTGGCGGCCGCGCTGGTGCTGTGAGGCCAGAACAGCGCGCGCAGCCGCGTGCGACTGGCCGAGCCCTCCGCGACCAGGTACGCCAGGAACAGCAGGTGCTGCGGCGGCAGGCGCGGTCCGGTCAGGTGCGCGGCCCCGAACGTCTTCAGGTACATGCGGCGCTCCGCCCCCAGGGGTGCGGCGCGGCGCCCAGCGCACCGGCTTGAGCCCCGGTCGCTGAAGCGCCGGGTGCCGGAAGACAGAACGCCGATCTGGGCACGGACGCCGCCACGATAGCGCGCCGCCGGGCCGCTGAGCTCGCGCGGTCCCGGGCCACGCCGCTACCGCGCGCCCACAGGCGCCGGGGCCGACAGGGAACTGACCTGGCCGCGGTCGTCCACGGCGCGCAGCTGATACAGGCTGCCCGGTGTGCCGGCCACGTCCGTGAACGATCCGCCCGTGATCAGACCCGACACCTGCAGCGGCTCGCTGCCCGCCGCGTCCAGGCGGTAGACGACCACCGACAGGCCGGGGGTGGCCGTCCAGGCCACGCGGTTCCCGGCGCCCGCGTCCAGCGCCGTGACGGCCACGCCCTGCGGCGCAGTGGGCAGGCCCGTACCGGCGCGGCGGATGGCCACCGGTTCGGACGGCACCGACACGTTCCCGGCGTCATCCACGCTCTGCACGCTGTACGAGTACGTCACGCCGGGCTCCGCCGTGGTGTCCAGGTACGTGCGGGTCGCGGCGTTCAGGCGGCCCAGTTCCGTGGCGGCCGCGCCACCCGCGGCGCGCAGCACGCGGAATCCCGCCAGGTCGGGCAGCTCGGCCTGCGTCCAGCTGAGTTTCACGCCCTGCGCGCTGACCGTGAAGGGCAGCAGGGTCGGGGCGGGCGGCGGGGTCTTGTCGATCAGCCTGGACGACACGGCCGCCGAACGCGCGGATTCCGCCTGGGAGGTGTTCAGGGCCGTCACCCGGTAGATGTACCGGTTGTGCAGACCAGCGACCAGCGGATCGGTAAAGGTCGTGCCCTCCACGGGTGAGGAGTTCACGAGCACGGATGGCGCACCGGCGCCCTCGGACTCGCTGCGGTAGATCTGATAGCCGCGCAGGTCATCCTCGCGGTTCGCGGCCCAGCTCAGCGTCAGGGCCGCCGTGGCCGCCTTGATCGTGACGCCCGAGGGCGGGGCCGGGGGACGGGTGTTCACGGGGCGCGCACCGACGACATTGGACCGGGCGCCGACCTGTCCACGCGCGTCCCGCGAGACCACGGCGTACACGTAGGTCTCACCGGGGCGCCCGGTGGAATCGGTGTACGTGGCCGCCCCAGGGGACAGCGTGCCCAGCGGGCTCAGGGGCAGGGTGGGGTCGGTGCCGCGCATGACGATCTGCTGCGTGATCCGGCTGTCTTTCGGGGGCGTCCAGCGCAGCGTCACGGCGCGTTCCCTGACGGTCGCCTGCAGGTCCTCAGGGGCTGGCAGCACCGTAACGGCTTCAGTGGTGACGGTGACCGGGGCCGTCCGGGCGGACTCCCGGCCGAACAGGTCCACGGCCGACACCTGGTAGCGGTACGTGGAGTTGGCCTTCAGGTCGCTGTCCTTGAACACGTCCCCGCCCGGCTGGCTGGAGAGGAAGAAGGGCGTGGGTTGCAGCAGGGTAGAGGCGCCGGCGCCACTGGCGCGGTAGACCCGGTACGCCACGACCAGATTGCCGGGGCCGGGCGGCGGTACAGGCCACGTGAGCTGCACGGCGGCGGGGCCGGGTGTGGCCCTGGGTGTGCCGGGCGCCGGCACGGCGGGCGTCGCTCCCGTCTTGAAGGTCGCCTCGCCGACCTTCGTTTCGCTGCCGCCCAGGGCGGTGACGGTGACCGTGTACTGGCCGGCAGGCAACCCCTTGAGGGTCGTCATGATGCCCAGCACGCGGGCGTAGACGGGCCGGGCGACCACGTTCAGGTTGAAAAACGCCCGCTGGGTCCGTTCCGAGTCGTTGGCGGGGGTCTCTGCGTAGACGCTGACCAGCGCGTCGTAGTCCGCCCTGGACAGGCCGAGCGCGGTGGAATACGGCTGGGGAGACGCCACGGTCTGATCGCGGGTGCCGCCGGGACCGCTGATCCGCAGGCGAAACCCCCGGGCGGGCAGCAGGTCGCCGGGCAGAGCCCAGCGCAGCAGCGCGCCGTCGGGGGTGGGCAGGGCCGCCACGCCGGTTTTGGCGGGGCTGCCCTTCGGCGCGGCGGGTGTCTGGGCTGAGGCCACGCCCAGGGTGGCTGTGAGGGTCAGCAGAAGCAGGGATGTTCGCATGGATGGGGCCTCTCGGGATTGGGGCGGTCGGCTGGAACGGCGGGGCGGGGGTGGCGCGGAACGCCGGTCACCCCCGCCGCATTCAGAAGTTGACGCGACCGCTGACGCTGAAGGGAATGTCCGGAATGACCGGCATGGTCACGGTGCCTGACGCGGTGCCGTCGATGAAGCTGCTGGCCGCCGAGACGTACAGGCGCCCGGTGATGGCCATGTTGATGCCCACGTTGATGTTCACGCCGCAGGCGCCCGCGCCCGCCGCGGCACCGGCACTGAGGGTGACCGAGGCGTCGAGTGACGTGGGGTCGTACACGACGGTGAAGTCCGCGTTCAGGGCCAGGTAGGCGTTGGCGTACCAGTACCAGTCGCAGACCTTGCCGGTGCCGCTCTGGCCCACGCTGTAGGAGATGCTCGTGCCGACGCCCACGCTGGTCTTGGTGCCGTCGACCATCAGGTAGCCGTTGTAGCCGATGCCGTCGGCCCGGCTGGTCGTGGTGCTGCTGGCGCCGTCGGGGGCCGCATTGGACGCGGTGACGCCACTCGTCGTGCTCGCGCTGCCCCCCGTGGTCGTGGTGGTGGTGTTGCCTGACTTCATCGACAGCAGGCGCACGCTGATGGGGTTGGCCTTGGTGCCCAGGTACACGCGCTGACCGCTGCCGGAGAACGGCATGTACATCTCGGCGTAGCCCTTGACGGCGACGATGCTGTAGAAGTCGAGTTCACGGTTGCGCGTGCAGTCCAGTCCGCCGACCGAGGACCGGGCGGCCGGGCCCACGCAGCCCTGCACGAGCAGGTAGCCGCTCGCGGGGTTTTCAGGGGGCACGCTGAGCAGGATCAGGGCGGCCACCTGGGGCGGGAGGCTCGTCTTGGTCGAGACGGTCGGGAGGTTCGAGCCGGCGTAGCTGTCCGCGGCCGACGCGAAGCTGCCAAGGGCGCCCTGTTGCAGCGGAGTGAAGAGCCAGCCGACGGCCTTGATGGCCACCGTGCCCTCGGAATCCACGCCCAGCGTTCCCCGGAAATGCGCCGTGGTGCCGTTGTCGATCGCGGTGCCGAAGACCGTGCCCGCCTGAATGGCCACGTTCACCACGCGGGCGGCGCCGGCGGGCGGAATGGCCTTCACGGGCGGAACGTCGAACTGCCCGTCCTTCCAGACCATGTTGATGCCCACGCCACCGCTGAATTCGTAGAATCCCACGGCGCCGACGGTCACGAAGGGTTTCAGGCCCGAGGAGGCCACCGCGGCCCACAGGAAGCCGTACCCGGTGCCGTTGTCCCGCCCGAAGCCTGCTTTGACGGCCACGGCGATCTTCTTGGCAACCTTGATGGACCCTTCCCCGATGAATTCCAGGTTCTGGTCATCCTGGAACATGGCGGAGACCGACACGTCGAAGTCCACGGTCTTGATCTCACCAAAGATCCGGATCTTCTCGAAGACGATCTTGACGTCCCTGCCGTCTTTGATCCAGAAGCTGACCGGTTCCGCGGCGGCCCCCAGGGGGAGGGCTTCGGTGAGTTGCAGCTTGCCGCGCAGGCTCAGGGTGTACTGGCCATCCGCCTCGCGGCGCGCGCCGACTTCAGCGGTCGGGAACGGATAATCGAACAGGGTGAAGTTGGTCAGGCCCGTCGCACTGGCCCAGTCCTTCCCGCCCAGGCTGACCGAACCGTCGGGCACGAAGGTCAGGTTGTACAGCGGCAGCTTGACCTCGGCGCCGCTCACGCCGCCCAGATTCCATTTGGCGTTGGGGAAGATCAGATTCGCCTTGCCGTCGCCGCCGAACTCCCAGGTGGGCTTGCCCAGATCCAGCGCGGTGCGCCCGAAGGTATGGTTGGCCACCGCGACGTCCGACTTGACTTCCCATTTGGCGCCCGGGTTCCCGAGCTGCGGATTCCAGCCGATGGCCAGTTCGAGCGGCTCGTTCACCATGGGCACGGTCAGGCTGCCCTTGCCGCTCAGGCTGGAGATGACGCTGCCGCTGATGGCCGCTTTCAGCGGGCCGGACTTGATGGCCCAGCCGCCGACGCTCAGGCCCGTCGGCGTGAACTCGAAGCCTGTGGCGTAACCGCCCAGCGTGTAGGCCACGGGGGCACTCACGCGGACCGGGGTGCCGGAGACGATGGGAGCGCCGATGGTCAGCTCAGCGCCCGGCAGCACCACGCCCATCCAGTCGGGGGTGGGGGCCGCGCCGCCCGCGTAGACGGCGTTCAGGCCATCCGCGTTCTGAGTGCGCGACAGGTCGAGCACGCCGCTGCCGGCCGAAACGCTGAGGCCAGTGGTGCCGATCTTCAGGTCATTCAGATCGGTCGCGGCGCCCTTCAGTTCGGCGTACAGCGCGCCGCCGTCGAGCAGGCTGGCGTCGGTGAAGGTCAGTCCGGCTCCCGTCCCGCCAGGCAGCTGAACGGTCCCGCTCAGCGCCGCTCCGTCCGGCCTCAGCTGGAGTGCGGTCAGGCGCACACTGGCCTGCCCCAGGTTCAGCAGGCGCAGGGGCAGGCCCTGCAGGGTCACCCTGGTCGGGTCGCCCCCCGTGACCTTGTAGCCCGCATCCGAGCGGGTCACCTGGACGTTCGACAGGGTGACGCGCTGGTCGCCCAGATCGGCGCCTCCCACGATCAGGCGCACCGTTCCTTCACCCGCAAAGGTCTGCAGGTTCAGGTTCGTGATGCTGGTCACCTTGACGTTCAGGCCTCCATAGGTGAGGACACTCGGGCTGTCCAGGGTGTACCGGACCGTGTTCGCCCCGGGAATGACGGCGGCCGGGCAGTTCACGGCGCATGTCGACTGGAGATCCGCGATGCGGAACGACACGGTGTGGGTGCCGGGCCTGGGCGGCGAGACCGTGAATGTCGCGGTGGCCGTGGCGTCTCCGTCCGGCAGGTTCACCGTGACGGTGGGCCCGGCCTGACCGTCCAGCAGCCACTGGCCCGTCAGGCTGCCGCTGCCGGCGTAGTTCACCGTCAGGCGCACCGCGACTGGACCGAGGGCACTCAGGGTGACGTTCGGGTTCGTGGGATCGCTCTCGAAGGCCACGGCGACCGTCCTCACGGCCAGCGGCAGCTGGACCTGCACGGGGGTCACGGCCCGGACGCTGCTCACGCCGTCCGGGGTCCGGAGATTCAGCGTCAGGGTGTACACACCCGCGCGGGCGTAGCGGTGCGTCCAGCGGCCCGACTGCCCGGTAAAGGTCAGCGGTTCCACCTGGCCGTCACCGTAGTCGAGCAGGTACGTGGCGCCCGTCAGCAGCCCAGTGATGCGGATGTCCAGCACGTCCGGCGTGAGGCCGGGCAGGGGCGTGATGACTTCCTGCGGCGGCAGACCAGCCGTCACGGTGGTCGTGACGGGGTCCAGTCCGGGCGCCGTGACGGTGACCGTGTACTGCCCGGGCTTCAGGTACATGTGCACGAGGGTGGTGGCGGTCTGACCCGCGACCGTGTCTTGCTGACCGTCGCCCCAGTCCACGGTGTACGTCAGGGTGCTGAGCAGGCCGCTCAGGGTGGCGGTGGCGCGCAGTTCGGGTGCCACGACCACGGCGGTGAGGGCTTTGACCTGAATGACGACCGTGGTCGTCACGCTGGTCGCGGCGGGGGTGGTGAGGGTGAGGGTGTACGTGCCGGGCCGGGCGTAGGTGTGCGTCAGGGTGTCCGCGGCCACGCCGCTGACCACGCTGCTCGACCCGTCGCCCCAGGTCAGGGTGTACGTCAGTCGGGCCTCCAGGCCCGACAGACGGGCGGTGGCCGTCAGGGCGTCCGAGGTCGCGCTGAGCGTGCCTGTCCCCACCGTCACGGTCAGGGTGGTCGTCACGGGCGCGCCGTTCGGGACCGTCAGGGTCACGGTGTACGCCCCGGGACGGCTGTAGGCGTGCGTCAGGGTGGCGGTCTCGACACCGGTGAGGTTCACGGCGGGCGTGCCGTCACCCCATTCCAGGCGGTAGGTCAGGGCCGGGATGAGTCCGGTGACGGTCACCTGGGCGTCCAGGCC
>NZ_BMQN01000037.1:2500-9117 GCF_014648135.1 Deinococcus sedimenti
CGACCTCCCCTTCATTCCCCCAGGCATGATCCGCCGCGCCGCCCTGCGCGACCACCCCGGCACCCCACAGACCCTCGGCTACACCCGCGACAAGGATTACCGAAAAGCCCTCAGGCACGCCCAGAGCATCGTAGACCACAGCCACTTGAGAGACTGACCTTCAAGCCCTGCACCACACCACCCGTCCCCTTGAATCACTCCTTGACCTCATTCGTAGAGCAGAGTTGGCCGCGCCACAGGTTACTGAGGGCGCGCCCGTACAAGGTCATCAACGCAGAACCACACGCCCTCCCGACTGACATGCACGACGCCCAGGTCAATAGAGGTCTGCTGGCGAAGTTCCTCACGGGGGTGGACGTAGTTACGAAAATCACGCACAACGTGCCCCAGTTTTCCCCGCGCCCTGTGAAGCCACCCAGCCTGCTCAGCCACCTGAATAAGATCTGTCAAGGTCCAATCATGGAAGGGTTTTGGTTTACCGCTATCACGCTCTTTCGGAGTGGCCACCTGGATGTTCGCCACACGAGGATCGTCCTGCACAGCAGCCAGGAGCGCCCCTTCGAGGACAGCACCGTAGGCAATCAACGCCATGCGGTGGGCAGGTGTACGGGCCAGAAGTTCCGCTTCATTCCACCGGTCCTCAAGCAAATCGGCCAATTGAGGATTACGGGTCAGGGCATGAAAGGCCGGTGCGGGCAGATCACGTAAAGCCGCAACTGGGGTGGGCGCCGGGAGGACCTTGAGCCGATAGTGATCCGCGTAGACGTGCAGCTGGCCGTCGCGTTCCATTTGAAAGAGCAGTATGCGGCACTGCTCGAAAGGCAAGCCTGTGCCCAGGGCTGCCCCCACCGGAGTAAGGGAAAGCTGCTGGTCGATGCGCGCCAATGCCTGCAACAACCGGCGAAGCAGCCCCCGCGCGTCCTCATCATCGGTCTGCCGAATCAGGTGGGGCACGGCAGTGTGATCTACGATGAGTGGGGCCACGTGAGGTGGGGGAGCGGTCAACCAGCTGTGCAGCGCGGCTCGCGCACCCAACAGAGAAGCCTCGCGTACCCCGACCACCTCAGCAGCCGTACGGGCCTGCGCGGTGGTTCGCACGCGGAACGGCAGACGCTCCTGGGTAGCCTGGAGCCGCATGTAGAGCGTTTCGACCATCCCAGTCCACGGAGGACGGACGTACTGGGGACCGTCGGCACTCCACTCCACAGTGATCAGTTGGTGGTGGAGGACGGTCGCAGCGACCTTGCCGGGTTGCCTGGGTACGGGGCGGAACATACCCCATGATCGCAGGCGCAGCCCAAGCGGGGGCGGGTAGACTGATGGTGTTCCACACAACCGGAGGATCACATGACACGGAAGACTACTGGAAGCAAAGCCGCCACAGCCGCCTCCAAAACACTGCGTGACGGGCGCACGAGTCAGGATTCCAAGTCCGCTGCTGGCAGCGCGCTGTCTCAGGTCAACACGGGCCGCACCACGAGCAAGAAGGCCGCAGAGGCTGCCTCCAATGTGCTCCAGAGCCGTTCCACTGGTCAAACCTCCAAGCGGGCTGCTGGCAGCGCACTGGCACAGAAGCCCCCGGCCAAGAAGCGATAACAGTGGGGCCGCGGCCGCTCCCAGCAACCCCCTCCGGCATGGAAGCTGCGATCAGGCGAGCATTCGGCTAAACATCTTCTTCCACAGGGCGACCGTCGTCTTATCGATCGCCGGAGGTGTTTTGTGCAGCAGGCGACCTTTGAACCCTTTGGCCAGCGTGACTTTCCATCCGGGATCGAGGGTGATGCCGTGCGCCGCAGCGAAGGCTTCCACCTGGTTCACAAGTGGCACAGCAGGGTTATGGGTGTCGGCGAAGAGGTCGGGGGCGTCCCGCAGCATCCGGTCGAGGAACGGCGCCAGAATCTCGAAAGGAATCAGATCCTCGATTTCACCGTCCGGCACGCTGATGAAGTCCGACACGGGAATGAGGCGCTTGGGGCTGCTCTTGTACAGGTCCGCTTTCAGCTGCGTGTGCATGTTTCGGCCGGCCTGGTCGGCGTCCATCACCACGCTGGGCAGATCACCCTCGCGACCGACGAGGAGACCAGTTAGGGGCTTGATGCCCTTGGTGCCGCCGGACGGCACGAAGAGGATTTCCCGAGACGGGCTGATGGACTTGGTGCTCACGAGGTAGTTTTTGATCGCGTTGAGGTAGATCTGGTCCGACACCCCTTCGACGATCACGGGCAGGCACCCCTGGAGGAGCGTGTCGGAGATGCTCAGGCCCAGGGCGGCGTGGACGGCATACACGCTACGCTGCTGCGTGCCGGTGCCCTCGTTGGCGCGCAGGTTCTCACTGGTGACGGTGTAGCCCTCGTCGTCCACGTAGACCACCTTGACGCGCTCGACGTGGTTCGTATCGACCAAGAAGGGGGACTGGGTGGTGTGAATCACTTGGTTGGTCTGGCTGAGGTTCGCGAAGAACGCCGCGAGGTCCCGCTGAGCGAGCGGGTGCAGGCTGTGGCCCGCCTCGTCAAGCAGCAGGATCGCATCGCGGTGCGCGTCGCCGCTTTCCACCAGGAAGACGAGATAGAAGCTCAGGAACCATTGCAGGCCCGTGCTGCGGTTCTCGAGTTCGATCGGATCGCGGCGGAGCTTGTCCGAGACGTAGATGCGGAAGAAGTTGCCGTCCGCGCGGAAGTCGAAATCGTACTCACCCTGTTTCCACCACGCCTTGAATTCCCGGGACAGGCGGGCCATCGCGGAATGCAGCAGGGCCTGACGGTCCGCTTTGCGCTCGGCGATGGCGTGAACATTCTGTTCCGTGGCCTGATGGGTGGGGAGTTCCTGGCCCATCTCCATGATTTCCTGAGGGTTCAGGCCCACGAACTCGAACAGAACCCGCAGTGTGCGGGCCCGCGCTTCGGCCGTGCCGGTGAGGTCCGTGCGGCGCATGTTCTCAATGGCGTGCGGGAGGAAGATCTCGGAGTCGAGGTTGCCGTAGTTGCTGTAGTAGACGAATTTCGGAATAGCTTTGAGCACGATGTCCTGGACGCCGTTGACCTTGGCGGGGTTCTCGAAGTGCAGGTGCGCGTCACGCACCTGATTCCAGGCGGTCAGAACATGTTTGCGGAACGGACTGTCAGGCAGCGCCGACCAGACGCTGAGTAATCTCGCCGTGAGATCTTTCGTCAGCGGTTCTGTAATGGATTGGCCTTCTGGCAGGGCTTCAGTGGCGTGCGTCAGGACAGTCGTGACTTTTTCCTTGGCATCCTGCAGTTCCGGCGTTCCAGCGTGGCCCTCCTGTACTGCTTGTAATTGCTGTAGGAGAACATTACGGATAAGACCCCACGTAAAGCTCTCGGCCGGTTGCGCGTCGAGAAACTGGATGGAATACGACCCGTCAAAGCGGCGGGACACCCGCACTTTGAGGCTGTCCTTATTCTTAATGAGAGCCTTCTCGGCAATTCTTGCAGTGTCCTCAGCGTTTAATTGGAAGTCGGCTTCAATAAAAGTGTAGTCTTTGAGCTTGTTGCGCGCTTCAGCGAACAGGTGGCGAGGAAGATCGGCGCGGGCGACAATCTCTCCACTTTGTGCAGGGTTCAGGCGCCAGAGGGCCAGCAGGATGTTGCTCTTTCCTGCCTCATTCATCCCTACCAGGGTCGTAACGTCGTCACAGCTAATCCACCCGCTATCCTTCACGCTGCGGAAGTGTTGAACACGGAATTGAAGTAAGGCCATGTCACTCAAGAATACCGAGTAGCGACGGTGGGCGAGGGGTTCCGAACGACATCAGCATCTTCAGGCATGGACGCCACACGTGCCCAACGAGGGACCACTGGGACGACACTCGGCAACCGGATGGTCCTACCCCAGCCCACGCTTTCGTCACGGAGGCGCGAGCTGGGGTAGGACCGGCACCTGCCCGTTCCCACTTGAGCCTCACTCAGCGCCCCGCTTCTGGAACACTGTCCCTCATGACGACCACGACGACTACCCCCGCACCTTCACGCCCGACCCCGCGCCGTAGTGATGGCGTCGGGCCCTGCTCAGGCTGCTGAGCACCGCTGATGGGGCGGTGGATCTCACACCCTGATGGATACTGGGTCGGTGCGCCTTCCCGCCCCCGACCTCACCACGCCGTCCGCACCACGCACAGGCATCGTCTCCGTGCACGCCACGGCGGACGGCGCGGTGGACGTCTGGCGGCGCGACCCGGTCACCGGTGAGGGGCGCGTGCAGCGCACCCGGCAGCGCGGCTGGATCTACACCCGGAACGTCGATGACCTGCTGCACCTCGGGAGCCGACTGACTGTGTCTTCTGGGCCCGCTTCAGCAGAGGCGGCCTATCACGCGCAGGACCTCGCCCCGGACAGCCAGGTGGATCCCCGCGCCTACCGCTACCTCCTGAGCGGCCCCAGCCCCCGACAACTGGAAGGGGAGATCCAGCGGGGCGCTGTCACCGCCCGCGGCCTGAAGGTCAGGCCTGCTCTTGGTGACCTCAGCGGGTACCTCCGAGTGGGCTACGCGGAGCAGTACCTCATCACCACCGGGCAGACCTACCACCAGGGCCTGACCTTCGATCAACCCGTCCGCCTGCAGTTCGACCTCGAAACCACGGCCCTGAGTCCTGACGAGGGCCGTATCTTCCTGATCGCCGTGCGGGATAACCGCGGCCTGGAGACCCTGCTCGAAGCGCGGCGCCCCGCGCAGGAGGGCGAGATCATCGAAGCGTTCCTGGCCCTGGTGCAGGAGCGTGACCCGGACGTCATCGAGAACCACTTCATCCACGGTTTCGACCTGCCGTTCCTGGCCGCCCGCGCCCGGCGGCACGGCATTCCCTTCCGGCTCGGCCGGTCCGGAGACGGCGTGCCCTGGACCGTCGACGACGGCAGCCGCGTGCCGATGTGGGTCTGCCCCGGACGGGAGATCCTCGACACGCTCGACGCCGTCCACCGGTTGAATCTGCCGTCCAGTGGCCTGAAGGCCGCCGCGCGGCATTTCGGCGTCGCCCCCGAAGACCGGGTTTATCTGGAAGGGGCGGAGATCGTGAGCACCTACCGGGACCACCCGAAGCTTGTGCGGCAGTACGCGCGGCAGGACGTGCAGGAGGTGGACGATCTGGCCCGCATCGTGCTCGCCCCGAGTTTCGCGCTGGCCCGCCTGACGCCCCGCCCGTACCACCGTCTGACCCGCGCCGGACCCGCCAAGGGCGTGCTGGAACCCATGCTGATCCGCGCGTACGTCGAAGCGGGCCGCCCGTTCCCCGCGCCGGAACGGGGGCACCTCGAACCGCACCGGGGCGGGCACGTGCAACTGCACGCCGAGGGCGTCCTGCGGCACGTCGTCAAGGCGGACGTGGCAAGCATGTACCCCAGCATCATCCGCGCCGAAGGCATCGGGCCACGGCAAGACGAGCTTGGCGTCTTCCACCGGATCGTGAGTGACCTGACCACCCAGCGCCTCACCCACAAACGAGCCGCCCGCGACGCCACCCTGAGTGGCGCGCAGCGCCGGGAGCACCACGCGATGCAGGACGCCATGAAGCTCGTCGTGAACGCCGCGTACGGCTACCTCGGCGCCGGGCGACTCGCACGCCTGGGAGACCGGGACGCCGCCGACCGCGTCACCGCCCGGGGACGCGCGCTGCTCCAGCAGGTCACGGGCGCGCTGGAAGCCCGGGGCGTGCAGTTGATCGAGTCGGACACGGACGGCGTGTACTTCAGCACGGGCGGGGATATCGGCGAGGTCCGCGAGAGACAACTGATCAGCGACGTCTCGGCTGGCCTCCCGGACGGCATCACGCTGGAGTTCGACGGCCGCGCGCAGGCCATGCTGAGCCATCAGGTCAAGAATTACGTGCTCTTGCGCTATGACGGCACGCTGGACCTGAGCGGCGCGTCGTTCGAGTCCAGCCGGTCCGAGCGGTACGGCACGGCCTTCCTGCGAACGGCCTTGCGGGACCTGCTGCAGGGCGACGTGCCCGGTGTGCAGGCGGCGTTCGAGGACACGACGAACCGACTGACGGCGCGTGACGTCACGAACGCGGACGTGAGCAGCCGCGTCCGGATCGGCAAGGCGAGAAGCGACTATGCGCAGACGCGCGGCCAGCGCAAGGAAGCTCATCTGGAGGCGGTGTGGCAGGCCGGACTGGACTTCCGGGTGGGGGACCGCATTGACCTGTACGTCCGCGCGGGGGCAGGCCTGAGTGTCCTGACCGACCTGGACGGGCGCGATTACGACGCGGGGCACTACCGCGCGGCACTCGTGCAGAACTACGCCACGCGGCTGCGCAAGGCGCTCGACCCGGCGGACTGGGAGCAGCTGTTCAGTGGGCGCGGCGCCGGACTGTTCGACCGGCCCGTCGCGGAGATGCGGGTACAGTGGCGGCCAGTGGAGGACGCGGCCCGGTAAACCCGGCGCGCACTGGTGTCGGGCACGCGTTCCAGTTCCTGATGGGCACCGGGGTTCTGTCGCTCAACCTGCTTCCCGACCCGCCGCTGCCTCGCACCCTGCTTGTCGGGTAGGCCGGCATCGCGGTAGTAGTGGCGCGGAGAGTCGGCTTTTGCCTCAGCACCTCAGCACCTGACACTTCGCTAGAAATGGCGTCCTGAACGCAGTGAGGCATGAAAAAGGGCGGT
>NZ_BMQN01000038.1 GCF_014648135.1 Deinococcus sedimenti
TGGCGGGCGCAGGACCGGGCGCTGCTGGACGTGGCCGCCCGGACGATCGGGCACGCCCTGCGGCGCCAGGCAGCACCGAACTAGGCCGCCTGAGCGTGTCAAGGCAGCGCGGGTCCTGACAGAAGAATTCAGGAGTATCGAAGGGCACCGTCAAGACTCCTGAACGAGCAGAGCGAGGACCTGACACCAGCGGTTGGAAGTGGAGTTGAAGGGCGTGGTGTTGGCCGTGGGGTGGAACTGGAAACCGCTGTGAGTCTCAGCGTGTCGGCTCTCCATCTCGGTGGCCCCCTGAATGGTGGTGTCGACCAGAGCGGTCACATGGTCCCCACAACCGGGTGCGGGGCGGATACTCTAGTGATCTCCCCACCAGTTCCTTCACCGTGTGTCCCTTCCGAGGAGTCGCCCGTATGCCTCAGCAGCACGCCCACATGTTCGACGTCATCTTCCAGCACACCCGGCAGGGTATGGCCCTCGTGGCCCTGGACGGCACGTTCATCACCGCCAACGACGCCCTTGCCCGCCTGCTGGGCACCTCCACCGAGGACCTCGCGGGGCAGCGCTTCCTGGAGTTCACGCACCCGGACGACCGCGCCGCGGACCGTGACGCCCTCGCGGACCTGCGCGCCGGCACGCGCCGCGATTACGCGGTCACGAAACGCTACCTGCCCCGCACAGGCGGGATCGTCTGGGTGGACGTGTACGTCCTCACCGTGACCGATCAGCACGGTCAGCCTGCGTTCTACGTCACGCAGGTGCAGGACGTCACGCCGGTCCGCACCCTCACCGACCAGCTTCACATCGCCCATCAGGCCACGGAGGACGGCGTGTGGGACTGGCGCGTCGGGGACCGGCACGTCCGCGTGACCGACCAGGTGAGCGCGCTGCTGGGCCTCGCGCCGCAGGGCACGCTCCCGGTCCGCACCTGGTGGCGGGCCCTGCACCGCAAGGACCGCGCGGTGGTCCGCGCGCAGGTCCAGGAGCACCTCACGGGTCAGCGGGCGAAACTGGACGCGCTGCACCGCGTGATCCTCCCGGACGGCACCTGGCGCTGGCTGGCCCTGCGCGGCAAGGTGGTGCGGCGCGCTGCGGACGGCATGCCCCTGCACCTCGCGGGCACGCTCACCGACGTGGAAGACCGCCTGCACGACCAGCAGGACCTGCAGGTGCTGCTGGATCATCTGCCCGTCAAGGTCGGGTACTGGGACGCCGAACTGCACAACCGCTTCGCGAATCAGCGGTACGCGGACTGGTTCGGGCGGCAGGCCGGGCACCTGCGCGACCAGCACCTCCGGGACGTGGTGGGCGAGGACCTGTACGAGCGCAACCGGCCGTTCATTGAGCGGGCCCTGCGGGGGGAACCGCAGTCGTTCGAGCGGCGCATCACGACCCTGGACGGGCGGGTGATGGACACGCACGTGCAGTACATTCCCGACCTGCGGGGCCGGGAGGTGCGGGGGTTCTACTCGCTGGGCATGGACGTGACCGCGTTCCGGAAGACCGAGGAGGAACTCAGCCGGCAACGGGCGCTGGCCAGCATCACCCTGGACGCCATCGGGGACGGCGTGATCACCACCGACCCGGGGGGCCGGATCACGTTCATGAATCCGGTCGCGCAGCGCCTGACCGGCTGGCAGGAGACCGAGGCGCTCGGCCGAGCCATTGAGACGGTGCTGCCACTGGTGGACCCCCGGACGAACCGCACGGTGCTCAACCCGCTGCGGGTGGCGCTGCGGGACCGCACGGTGGTGGGCCTGTCCTCGGAGGCGACGGTCCGCAGTCGCCTGGGGCCGGTGGCGCACATCGAGGATTCTGCCGCGCCGATCTTCGATCAGACGGGGGACCTGATCGGCGGGGTGATCGTCTTCCATGACGTGACGGAAAAGCAGGCGCTCGCGCAGCGGATGAGTCACCTCGCGCGGCACGATCACCTGACGGGCCTTCCGAACCGGGCCACCATGCTCGAGCAGTTGTCGGGTGCGATCATGCAGGCCGCGCGGGAACGGCACGCGTTCGCGCTGCTCTTCCTCGATCTGGATGATTTCAAGGGCGTGAACGATACGCTCGGGCACGCGCTGGGGGACGAGTTGCTGCGTCAGGTGGCCGCGCGGCTGCAGCAGGAGGTGCGGGGGCAGGACGTCGTGTCGCGGCAGGGCGGGGATGAATTTCTGGTGCTGCTCGCGGAGCACCTCACCGCGTCGGAAACGCAGGCGGTCGCGCAGCGGCTGCTGCGGACGCTGCGCCGCCCGTTCCAGTTGGATGATCACGCGGTGACGGTGCCGGTCAGCGTGGGCGTGGCGGTGTACCCGCATGACGGGACGGACGCGGACGAGTTGATCCGGCATGCGGACGCGGCCATGTACCGCGCCAAGGCGGACGGTGGGAACTGCGTGCGGTTTTTCGACGCGTCCCTGGACGCGCAGATGCGGGAGCAGCAGGCCCTCCTGGTCGCGCTGCGCGCCGCGGTGCATGAAGCGCAGTTCCACCTGGTGTACCAGCCGCAGGTGAATGCCCGGACGGGTGCGGTGATGGGGGTGGAAGCGCTGCTGCGCTGGACGCGGCCGGACGGGGTGAGCGTGTCGCCCGGTGTGTTCATTCCACTGGCGGAACGCGCGGGCCTGATGCCGCACCTGGGCACGTGGGTGCTGCGGGAGGGGGCGAGGCAGGCGCGGGCGTGGCAGGTGACCGGGCGGGAGGTGCGCGTGGCGGTGAATGTGTCCGCGTCGCAGTTCAGTGAGCCGTCGTTCGTGCGGACCGTGCAGGAGGTCCTGGCGAGCACGGGCGTACCGGGGCGGCTGCTGGAACTGGAGGTGACGGAGAGCGCGCTGCTGCAGGACGTCGCGCGGGTGCGGGGGGTGCTGGAGGAGATCAAGGCGCTGGGGATCACGGTGGCCCTGGATGATTTCGGGACGGGGTACTCCAGCTTGAGTTACCTGCATGCGCTGCCGATCGACCTGCTCAAGATCGACCGGTCGTTCATGCCGTCCGCGCAGCGGCCGGTGCACACGATCCTGAGTGCGATCGTGGGGTTGGGGCAGGCGCTGGGTCTGCACGTGATCGCGGAGGGCGTGGAGACGCAGGAGCAGCAGGACCTGCTGCTGGACCTGGGGTGCGAGCGGGCGCAGGGGTTCCTGTACGCGCGGCCGATGAGTGCCGAGCAGGTGGACGCGTGGCGTCAGGACCGTCCGGTGCGGCGGTGATGGCCGCGCTGGGGCGCGGCCGTGCGGATCGGAGCGAGGCGTCACGAGTTCCGGCCCTTCATGGACGAGGACCTGCGCGCCGACGCGTGGCGCGCCTGGCGGGACGACCTGATCATGGACGGCCGCAGCCTCGACGACGCGGAGGACTGGCTGGATATGGTGTTCGTGCAGCAAGTATCTGGACAGAATGGTGTGCAACTCAGCTGACGTCTTCCGGCCCTTCCCGGTCACGGGCTGTATCGGGGCGTCCGTGAGTCTTCTGACAGGGGGCAGCTCCTACACTCGCCGCTATGAGTGCCGACGACCCGCCCCCCTCCGAGGCCGCTCGCCTCGCGGCCCTCACGGCCTACCAGATCCTGGACACTCCCCCTGACGCGGTCTACGACCGGATCGTTCGCCTGGCCAGCGCCGTCTTCCGCACCCCCATGGGCCTCGTCTGTGTCGTGGACGCACAGCGGCAATGGTTCTCCGCCTGTCACGGCCTGGATTTCCGCGAGAGGTCGCGGGCTCTCTCCTGCTTTCCGCATGCTCTGGAGCATGCCGGGGTGCTCGTCATTCCAGACGCGCGGCTTGATCACCGGTTCGCGCACCATCCGCTGGTCACGGGTGATCCACACATCCGGTTTTACGCCGGTGCACTCCTGATCACTCCAGCTGGGGAGTCACTGGGCACCCTCTGTGTTCTGGACCGCGCGCCTCGCGCGCCCCTGACCCCAGAGGAGTATCAGGTGCTCCAGCACCTGGCCGACAGTGTGGTGAGCGAGCTGGAACTGCACCGCACTGTGACCCAGCTCGCCCACCGGGAGGCGGTCAATGCCGCGGTCCTCCACTCCTCGTTGGACGCCGTCATCGTGATGAATGAGCAGGGGCGGATCACCGAATGGAATCCGGCCGCCGAGCGGCTGTTCGGGTACGCCCGCGCGGAGGTGCTCGGTGAGGATCTGGGCGACCATATCATCCCACCGGACTTGCGCGCCGCCCACCGCCGGGGGCTCGCGCACTACTTGAAGACGGGCGAAGGGCCCGTCCTGGGACACCGCATTCAGTTGATGGCCCTCCGGCGGGACGGCCAGACTTTTCCGTGTGAACTGGCCATCACGCCACTGGACCTGCCGGATGAACGCCTGTTCACAGCGGCGCTCCGTGACCTCACGGAGATCACGGCCACGCAAGACGCGCTCGAAGGCAGCCACCGCCTCCTCCGGGCGGTCGTGGACACCGTTCCGGAGACGATTTTCGTCAAGGATCAGCACCGCCGGTACACCATGATCAATCAGGCGGGCGCGGCCCAGATTGGTCGTCCCATCGAGGCCATCCTGGGGCAGACGGATGAGGACTTGTTTGCTCCCCCAGTGGCCACGGCCTCACGCCACCGTGACGAGCAGGTCCTGACGGGCCAGGCGGACACTTATGAAGTGACTGATCAGCTTCCGATCGGTGAAGAACGGACGTTCTGGTCAACGAAAATACCCGTGTTTGGGAGTGAGGGCGTCCCCACGGGGCTGATTGGCGTCGCCATCGACATCACGGACCGGAAGATGGCTGAGACGACGATCCAGCTGCATAACGTGCGCCTGCAAAGTCAGATTGAGGCGGCGCAACTGGAGGTGTTGGAGCGCCTGGCGCGGGCCGCGGAGTGCCGGGATGACGATACGGGTGAGCACATGGCCCGGGTGGGGACCACAGCGGCGAGGCTCGCGGCGTATCTCGGACTCCCGGACGTCGAGGTGCACCTGATCCGGCGCGCCGCGCCCCTGCACGATGTCGGCAAGATCGGCATTCCGGACAGCATCTTGTTCAAACCGGGCCGACTCACGCCGGAGGAATTCGGGATTGTGATGACGCACTGCACCATTGGGTCCAGCATTATGGCGGGCGGGCAGAGCCCGTTGGTGGTGGTGGCTGAAGAGATTGCGCGCACGCATCATGAGCGGTGGGATGGGGGCGGGTATCCGGCGGGCCTGCGGGGCGAGGCGATTCCGATCAGTGGCCGTATCGTGGCTGTGGCGGATGTGCTGGACGCTCTGATGAGTGAGCGGCCGTATAAGCGGGCGTGGTCGCAGGCGGCGGCGCTGGCGGAGATTCAGGCGCAGGCCGGGCGGCATTTCGATCCGCAGGTGGTGGCCGCCTTGACGCAGGTGCTCGGTTCGTCCGTGGGTCTGAACTCAGGTCTGGAGGTGGCGGCCCCTGATGTGGGGAAGACGGTGCAGTGATGGGAGCACGCTCCTGCGGGCACGACGCGTCAGCGTCACAGCCTCTGGAAGAACGGCACGATCAGTTGCCACCGACCTCGTCCATGCCAGACTGTTCCTCCAGATCCTGCCCTCCTGACTCTCTCGGGAGGGCAGGATCGCGAACTATTCGCAGGGCAGTGAGCTGCACCTCATGCGCGCCGCTCACCCGACCTGGTCGCCGCTCCATTCGAGATCGGCGGGCTGCATCCATTCCACCCGGTCCCGTCCGCCCTCCTTCGCGGCGTACAGTCGCGCGTCCGCGAGCCGTACCCAGTCCTCTCGTGATCCGACTTCGGCATTTGTGGCGCCTCCCACGCTCACCGTGACCCTCACGCCCCCACTCAGGGCCTGGGCCCGTACGCTCTCGACCAGTTCTGCTGCGACGCGCCTGCTGTCCTGCCCGCCAGGGATGAGGATCAGGAACTCTTCGCCACCCCACCGGCCTACCCACCCCTGAGCGCCGACCACTTGGGCTAACCGGTCTGCGACGTCTCGCAGCACCTGGTCTCCCACGTCGTGTCCGAGCTGATCGTTGATGCGTTTGAAGCGGTCCAGGTCAACCAGAAGGAGCGCGGCGCCCAGCGTGTCCGGCCACGCCAGGTGCACGCGTGACATCATGGCCCGCCGGTTCTCCAGCCCCGTGAGGGCATCGGTGTTGGCCAGACGTTCGAGTATCGTCGCTTCTGCCCGCTCGAGGCTGATGTTCCGCCCGAACGTGCAGAGGTGCGCGGTGAGCAGGCCGGCGAGGACCAGATTCCAGAACAGGGCGTATGGTCCGCCATGGATGATCAGTTCGGCTCCCACTACTGTGAGCAGGCCGGCCATGTACCCGAAGGCCAGTTTCAGGGGCAGGATGCTGAACGCGGCCAGCAGCAGGAACACGCACCCGAAGAGCATGTCTGCCGGGAGGGGCCCTTTGTGGGTGGCGATCTGCGTGGTCACGAGTACGCTGGCGGTCAGCAGCAGCCCGGAATCCACCCATTGCCAGGGAAGGCGTCGTGACCATAGGAGGATCCAGGCAGCCAGGCAGAGTCCACCGCCCACGACTGGCCACCACAGGGGTGTAGAGGCGTCCATCATCAGGATGACCAGGGCGGCGACGAACTGCGTCGCCGCTGCCAGTGCGCAGACCCACAGGTACACGGTTCGGCGTTGCGCCTCGGTCAACCGCCAGCGCTGGGCACTCTGCCACACGTGGGACGTCGGGTGGGGGTGGGCACTGCGCTGAGGGGTGTGGTCGACAGGTTCCTTCAGGGCGTTTCCTCCGGCCTTCAGTTTCACATCTGATCCCGTCGTGTGGAAGCCTGCGGGAGCAGTGAGCGGCGCGTCAACTGCCCCTTCATCGCCCACGGTCACTCCCACGCACTGACGTCAGTTCACCCGTTCAGTCCGGGAGGTTCATGGCCTTGCGGACGCTGTCCGGCATGCGGTTCAGCCAGCTCTGCAGGTCCTTCTGCGCCTTGTCGTCGAGCGTGCCGAGCCACTTCACGCTGCCGATGCGCTTGCCGACCTCGGTCACGCGGGTGGGGTCCACCTTCAGCGGCGTCGGGCGGGCTTCCAGGGCGGCGCGGCGGGCATTGACCTCCCGGTACCCGGCACCGCCCAGCGCCAGGACCAGCAGCTCCGCCTGGTGCGCGTCGGGCGCGGCGGCGATCACGGCTGCGATGCTGTAGTGCAGCCCCGCCTGCATGGCCTGCACGATCACCTCTGGGTACCGCAGCACGCGGAGCTTGTTCGTGGTGAACGACTGCCAACTGCCCAGGCTCGCAGCGGCGAAGAGCTGCTCGAGCACATCGCGGTCCTCGGTGCTCGTGCCGCGCGCGGCGGCGTACATGCGGGCCCGGGCGGTGTCCTCGTCCATGCCGAGCGTCAGCGCGACGAGGCGCAGGGTGGCGGCCGCTTCCTCGTACTGGTTGAGGTCCTCGCGGTGCAGGTTCTTCAGCAGCGCGGCGCGCATGGCCCGCTCGTCGGTGACTCGCGGACGTTCACGGGCACTTCGGTAAGACCGGTCAGTTGCGCGGCCCGCCAGCGGCGCTCCCCGGCGATGATCTCGTGACCGTCCGGCGTGGGGCGCGCCAGCAGCGGCTGCAGCACGCCGTTCTTGCGGATGGAGTCGGCCAGCTCGGCCAGGCTGGCCTCGTCGAAGTGCTGTCAGGACTGGAAGGCCGCAGGGTGCAGGTCCAAGACAGGGAGGGTGGTGTTTGAAAGGTCCGGAAGAAGGCGGTGTTCAGTAGGTATTCGATGCCGTTGGAGGGCGGAGCAGAGAGTTGGTACCAATATTTTCAGCGATTTTCAGCTTTCGCTCTGTACCGGACATCTTGCCCTCAGACCGCGCCTGGCGCGTGAAATGGCGTGCTCAGCAGCCTGATCAGTTCGGGTAACTCGGGCAGGTTCCACCGCAGGGCATGACCCAGCCGCTCCGCGCCGTATCGCACGAGGCTCATGGCCGATCGGCCATGAGCCTTCACCTTGATCGGAACCTGTGTCTGGAGGGTTCTGGCAACTTAACCTCGGCGGAGCCGAAGAAGCTCAGCAGGTCGCTTGATTCTCAAGCGAC
>NZ_BMQN01000039.1 GCF_014648135.1 Deinococcus sedimenti
GGTGCCGAGGGCGAGGGCGGCGAGTACGGTCAGGCTGAGCGCGCTTTTCTTCATGTGTCCTCCGGATATGGGTCACCCACGGGCCACGATGTGCCCGGGGTTGGGTGTTGAGATGCCGCAATTCTAGGTGCGGCTTGATGGTCTGTCAATGCGTTCCTCATCTATGAAGTTGAAATCTTTCCCAACAATCAATACTGACCTGTCTATATCATTGCTACATTAATGCCGCAGCGCGCAATCTGGTTGCGCTTTCTTGGTGGCCTTGTGAGAGAACGAGCATAGCCCTAACCAGACGACGCAAGCTCCGGTTCAGGCGCGCCCAACGGCAGCGCAGGTGACAGGCCAGTCAGGCGGCAGCGCCTATCCTGCCACCACCATGCTGCGTCACGCCCGGACCGCTCTGATCCTGCTGCACCTGACAGTCGGTTGCGCTCTAGGAGCGGCCGCCCCAGCTACGCTTCTGCCCGACCCGATCTATCCGGACCTCGGGCAGCCCGGACTCGACGTTCAGCACTACGACATCCACCTCACGGTGCCTCAACCCGGCACCCCCTGGCTGCGCGCCCAGGTCAGGATCGATCTCCAGGCCAAGCTCCCCCTGAACGACATCCGCCTCGACTACCAGGGCCCCACCGTCCTCTCCGTGCAGTGGAACGGCATGCCGGTGCCCTACCACCTCCAGGCCAGCCCCGCCAAACTGATCATCCCGCGCGCACTGCCGACCGGAGCAGCAGCCACCCTGACCATCGTCACCGCAGGTGACACGAGAGGACTGCCCGACCCCACCCTGCCCATCCAGCTCGGCTGGCAGAGCGTCCCGGCCAGCCCTGAGCAGCCCGGCGCGAACTTCGCGTTCAGCGAACCGGACGGCACCCACACCTTCCTGCCCTGCAACGACCACCCGTCCGACCCGGCCACGTTCACCACTCACCTCACCGTCCCGCAGGACGTGCAGGCCGTTGCCAGCGGACGCCGAACGGGTGAAACCCAGCACCCTGACGGCACCCACACCCTCACCTACACCCTCGACACGCCCATTCCCACCTACGCGCTCGGCATCCACATCGGCACCCTGCAGGAAGTCCGGCGCCCGGCCGCCCTCCTCCCCACCCAGAGTGTCGATCTGAGCGACTACTTCCCGACCAGCGTTCCCCTGGACGTGCGCGCCCCCTACCAGCGCACGACCGACATCCTGAAAGTCCTCACCGACTGGTTCGGCCCCTACCCGTTCGCCACGTACGGCTCGGTCGTCGTGACGCCGCCCCTGCCGGCCCTTGAAACCGCCTCCCTGAGCACCATGCCGGTCCGCTCCAGCCGCGAACGCGTCATCGTGCACGAACTCGCCCACCAGTGGTTCGGGAACGCCGTGCCCCTGGCCCGCTGGTCCGACACCTGGCTGAACGAGGGATTCGCCACGTACGCCGAACTCCTCTGGGCCGAAGCCAATGCGCAGGACACCACCCCGCTCCTGGCCAGCTGGCGGGACCGGCTGCGCGGCGGGACCCGCCCCCTGACCGCCACCACCCAGGCTGAGCTCTTCGACAGTACCGCCTACGCCCGCGGCGCCCTGACCCTCCATGCTCTTCGGCAGCAGGTCGGCGACCCCGCCTTCCGCACGTTCCTCCAGACGTACGCCCGCACCCGCGCCGCCCAGCCCACCCAGACCGCCGACCTGCTCTCCTTGAGCCGCCAGTACCTGGGTGCCGACGCCGAAACCCTGCTCCGGCGCTGGATAGACCGGCCCACCTTGCCCGCCATCCCGTGAGAAACGAGATTCACCGAACCTGAACGCAGCCGCTCCGCAGGAGGGAGGCGGGGTACGCTCCGCTCATGTGGCCATTCGGAAAGAGCACAGCGGAGCGCGTGAAAGACGCGATCAACGAAAATCCTGTCCTGGCACCCCTGAATCTTCAGGTGAGTGAGAAGGGAGGCGTCGTGACTGTCACTGGTCGAGTGCCGCGACAGTCCGTGACAGGACTGATCACCATGATGGCTCAAGGTATCAACGGTGTGAAGAGCGTCGATATCAGCGGTGTGGCTGTCGACCAGCTCGCAGCCGGACCCGCGCAGCCCGCCCCCACGGCGCCCACGCCCAGCGTCACGGAGATCGCGCCGTCGACCGGCAACATGAACGCTCGCCCCAGTGACGACATGGATGCGGAAGTGCAGGAGATCGAGGACAACAGCCGGATTGCCAAGGCGGTGCTGAGTGCCATCCGCAGCAACGGCGAGCTGGCCGACGACCCGATCGACGTCTTGCAGAGTGGGAAAACCGTGATTCTGCGGGGCGTGGTGGACAACGACCACGAGCAGCGCCTGCTGGAGAAAGTGGCACGCGGGGTCGAGGGCGTCAGCGGCGTGGACCTCAGTGGGGTGCGAGTCGCTCAGGGTGCCAAGGAAATGGCCAAGGAGAAGGACGCTGACACGGGCGACACCGTCTACGTTGTCAAGGCTGGCGACAGCCTCTCCAGCATCGCGGAACGGTACTACGGTGACCCGATGCAGTACAAGAAGATTGCTCACTTCAACAACATCAGCAACCCGGACCTGATTCACCCTGGTGATCGCATCCGCATCCCAGGCTGAACCTCGACGGATCTGACGCCCCTGGCTTCCTGCCGGGGGCGTTGGCCTTGCACAATGGCCAGATGCCTCCCCAGCCAATCACACCCCGCCCTCGCCGACGTTGTGCCCTGGAGGGGTGATTTCATGGACCATGCCGCGCGGGGCCCCAGACTGTTGCTGGAGTCAGCCTTCCGCTCCGCCCTGTCGGCGGCCTCGCCGGACCGGTTGCTGCGGCCTCACCTGGATCCAGCGAACCGTCCCGACCTGATCGTGGCCGTGGGGAAGGCCAGCGTGGCCATGGCCCAGGCTGCGCTTGACGTCTACCGGGAGACACCCACACTGATCATTGCCCCTCACGGCTCAGGCGCGAGTTCTGGAAGCTGGCCCGCATCCGTCCGCGTCATGGAAGCCGGTCACCCCGTACCGGACGACGCGAGCGTCCGCGCCGGGCAGGCTGCCCTGGCCAGCGTAGCGGCCCTGAGAGCCGATCAGCAGGCGCTGGTGCTGATCTCCGGCGGGGGCAGCGCACTCATGAGCGCCCCGCTGGGCGTGACCCTGCCGCAGAAGAGGCAACTCACGGATGATCTGCTGCGCAGTGGCGCCGGGATTGCCGAGATCAACACCGTCCGCAAGCACCTCTCCGCCGTCAAGGGCGGGCGACTGGCCCAGGCGACCCGGGCCACCGTGTGCACTTTCCTGCTGTCCGACGTGGTGGGCGACATCCCCGGCCTGATCGCCAGCGGGCCCACTGTCCCGGAGATTACCGTGGCCAGGGACGCCCTGACCGTCCTGAACCGCTACCGGATCGACGCCCCCGAAGCCCGCGCGTACCTTTCGGCAACGCCGGACGAATCGCCCAGGACGCTCCCCCACGCCAGCGCTCAGGTTATCGGGGGGAACCGCACCCTGCTGGACGCCGCCCGCCAGTACCTGCAGGAACGCGGCGTTCACAGCGTGATTCTCGGCGACACCTTCACCGGAGAGGCTCGCGCACTGGCGGCCTTCCACGCGCAGATCATCCGGAGCATCCAGCAGCACGGTACACCCGTCGCCGCACCCGTGGCGCTGCTGTCCGGAGGGGAGGCCACCGTCCAGCTGGGCCACGCCACCGGCCGGGGTGGACGCAACCTGGAATTCGCGCTGGCCCTCATGACCGAGCTGGGAGAGGCCGGCATCTATGGTCTGTCTGCAGGCAGCGACGGTCGAGACGGCACCAGCCCGGGCGCCGGAGCGTTCATGACCCCGGACAGTCTGACCCGCGCCCGGCACCTGGGCCTGGACCCCCACGACATGCTGGACCGGCACGACTCGCACACGCTGTTCGAGGCGCTGGGGGACATCCTCTACACCGGTCTGACCGGCCACAACCTGAACGACATCCGGCTGCTTCTCGTTCGTTGACCTGCTGGTCGGACGGTTCACCGTCCAGTCAGCACGTCAGTGGCTGGTCCGTCCTGCGAGCCCGCAGAGGGACTTCATCATGGGTCTGGACTCACAGCAGAATTCAGAGGTATGGAAGGGTTGTCTCCATATCTCTGAATCGAGCGGACTCGAAGAGCTGCGCCGCAGAGCGAGCACCTGAGAAGGACAGCGGTTGGAGGTGAAGCCCTGGGGCGTGGTGTTGGCCCCTGGGCGGAACTGGAAAACGCTGTCAGATACGTGAATTCAAGAGAAGGGAACTGCCGCTGACCGAGGCGGCCCAACATGTTTGCGTCCCACAGGCGACGTCAGTCCGTGGCGGTTGGGAGGGAACCGGCTGGAACGGCGGGCGTCTCCGTGTCCGCCAGCTGGTGCCGTACCTCGCGCATGGCAGAGTGGATGACGGCCAGCGCCACACTCATGGTCAGCATGCTGGAAAACCCGTAGCTGACCAGGGGAAGGGGGACGCCCGTCACCGGGAAGAGGCCCGCCGCCACGCACAGGTTCACGAACGCCTGACCCACGATCATGAACATCGTCCCGATCGCCAGGATGCTCGCCCCGTGAATCTCGGGCGTCATGGGACGTACCCGGCTGGCCAGGTGCGCCACGTCCAGCGCCGTGATCACGATCAGCCAGTACGCGAACAGCAGCATCGCCACGCCCAGCAGGCCCGACGTGAACCCCACCGACGCGACGATCAGGTCCGTGTGCTCGCCGAAGTACGTGTACCGCAGTCCGTCCGGCCCCTGACCGGAGATTCCCCCGAAATTCAGGTCCCGGTGCGCCTTGCCGATCTGGTCGAGGCCCTGTTCGCGGATCTGTTCCACCTGACGGTGGGTGTTCAGGCGGTCCAGGATGTACGGGTGCCGTTCCAGGTAGGAGCCCACCAGGGGCAGCAGCATCATGGTGATCGCCAGGATCAGGCCGCTGATGTTGCTGATCCGCACGCCCGCCGCGTACATCACGATGATGCCCAGCCCGAACATCAGGACGCTGGTGCCCAGGTCCGGCTCGATCAGCACCAGCAGCGTCGTCAGCAGAATCATGGCCGTGGCGCTGATCAGTTTGTTGTGCACGCCCCGCCGCGCGAAGAACGAGGCCAGCATCAGTACCAGACCCAGTTTCGCCATCTCGGACGGCTGGAAGCGCACCGGGCCGAACTCCAGCCAGCGGCGTGTAGCCTCACTCTCGGCGGTGCCGACCCCCATGAAGGGCACGAGCAGCAGGAAGAACAAGGTCACGCCCCACACCACCGGCCCCAGCTTCAGGAACGCCCGGGGGCGCAGCCGCGCCACGACCAGCGTCACGCCCAGGGCCAGCAGCGCTTTCAGGCCGTGATCTGCGATCTTGTCCGGCTCGACGGCCGCGATGCCCAGCACACCCAGGCACAGCAGCATGACCTGCGCGATGATCAGCTGAATGCTCACGCCCGCACCTCCGCGCCCGCCAGGGCCAGTGCCGCGCGGCGGAACGCCTCACCCCGCGCCTTGTAATCCCTGAACTGATCGAAACTCGTCCCGATCGGGGCCAGCAGCACGGTTCCGTGACCCTCCGGCCCGCCCAGCACATCCAGGGCCGCCTGCGTCGCCGCGCGCATCGTCGCCTCACCGTCCGCGCCCGACACGACCCGGTAGGGAAGGCCCAGCCCACGGGCCAGGGCCTCGCCGTCCTCCCCGAACGCGATGACCTGCGCCACCCGCCCGGCCGCCGCCTCGCGCAGCGGGAGGAGATCCGCTCCCTTGTCCCGGCCACCCACCAGCCACGCGACCGGCGGCGCGGCGCGGTCCAGGGCCGCCTGAACGGCCAGGGTGCGCGTGGCGATCGAGTCCTCCACGAACCGCACATTCCCGATCCGCGCGACCGTCTCGAACCGCCCGGACACCGGCTGAGCCGCGCGCAGCGCCCCGGCCAGCACGTCCGCGTCCACCGGGCGGCCCAGGTGAACCAGCAGGGCCTCGGCTGCCAGCACCGCCGCCGCCGCGTTCGCCGGATGTACCCCCTCGGGCAGCGCAGAGGCGTCCAGCACGGCGGTCCCGTCGGCGAGTGCGATCCGGCCCGGCGTGAAGGGCCGCACCTGCGCGCGGCTGGGCACGTTCAGCCCCTCCGGCACCACCAGCACGTCCCTGGCCGCCTGACCCGCCGTGATGTTCTGCTTCGCCGCGTGGTACGCCTCCACCGTCCCATGCCGGTCTATGTGGTCCACGCCCAGGTTCGTGATGACCGCCACCGGCAGCCGCAGCCCAGGCACGCGTTCCAGCTGGAAACTGGACAGTTCCACCACGGCCACCTCGGCGCTGTCCACCACGTCCAGCAGGGGCGGGTCGATGTTGCCGCCCTCGCGGGCGTTCAGTCCGGCCGCGCGCAGCAGCTGCGCCACCAGCACCGTCGTGCTGCCCTTCCCGGCCGTTCCGGTGATGCCCACCATCGGCAGCCCCGGACGCAGGCGGGCCGCGAGGACCACCTCCCCGATCACCTCCGCCCCGCGCGCCTGAAGGGCCAGCAGGTCCGGATGGTCGATCGGCACGCCCGGCGCGGCCACGACCACGTCGTACGCGCCGCCCGCATCCCCGCGCACCCAGCCGAGTTCCGTCATCAGCGCCTCGTCCTCCGCGCCCGGGCGGGCGTCCACCCACTCGCCCCGCACGCCCGCCCGCGCCAGGAAACGCGCCGCCCCGCGCCCACTGCGGCCCAACCCATACACCAGCACCCTGTCAAGCTTCACGCCCACACCATAGAACACGCCCCGGCACTTGTGGTGCGTGCAGCACGTGAGAAACCCGCAGAGGCCGACCCCGGCACCAGCACTCCACCGCTGTCCTGTTCCCCCGCCCCCTTCTCGCGTCATTGGAAAGGGCACGAGATCAGGCGAACGGGGGGCGAAGCAACAGCTCCGACCCCCACGCCCAGCGGTATTCCGTTCATCCCACCAGCCAACAGCGGACCTCTCAGAGCGGTTTCCAGCTCCATTGAAGGGTCAACAGCACGCCCTTCAACTCCACTTCCAACCGCTGATGGCGGCGGGCTCTGTACCGGACATCTTCAGGTTGAGGCTGTACTGGACGGGGAATTCCTGAACGTGTGATCGGTTGCGAACCCACACAACAAACGGCGGTGTTTTGGGTGTGTGACCATCCCAGAACCCGCCGATCTCCAGCGTACCGAACTCACCCGCCACTTCAAAGCCTGCGTGACGTTCCTGCGCTACGACATGCTGCAGCGTGTCGTGGACGTGCTCTTCGCGATGGTGACCGCGAAGAGCGTGAATCAGAGTGACCTGTGCGCCCACCTCCCTGGGGTAAGCTCCATTGACGCGAAGAAACGCCGGGGGGAACGAGGGTGCCGCGATCCTCAGCTGACCGAGTCCGTCTCAGCATGGACCGCACGACTTGGGAGCGCGGCAAGTCGCCCCTGAACCTCCTGGTCCTTGGCGTTGTGATGCACGGGTACACGGTGCCGCTCGTCTGGACTGCCCTCAATCACGACGGCAACAGTGGCACGGTCAGGCGCATTCAACTGGTCTCCAGGCTCCTGAAGGCCCTTCCAGCGGGCCGCCGGAAGGGCCTGGTCGCTGATCGGGAATTCATCGGTGGGGAGTGGTTCCGCTTCCTGAGGCGCAAGGGCATCAAATGGGCCATCCGCATCCGGAAGAACGCCGTTGTTGACGAGCTGCGCGTGGACACGTGGTTTGGAGATCTGCAGGTAGGGGAAGTCCGGTGCATGGCTGAAAAGGCGTGCGTCTACGGTGAGGTGATGCAGGTCGTGGCCACCAGGTCCCCCGCAGGGGACCTGGTGGCCATTG
>NZ_BMQN01000040.1 GCF_014648135.1 Deinococcus sedimenti
TGTGACTTGATCCACCTGTTGGTGGCGTCCCAGACGAAATCGCCGGAAAGTGTCGGGTACTGAGGCTATACTCCCTGCGAAAATGACGTCAGATAAGCCCTTTGGTTTTTCAAAGGAATCGCTGCACAAGTTCCTGTATCAAGAGGCAAGGCGCAGAACGTATGACCTTGAGTACTTTCATTGGAGCTGGGGTGAGTCGAGTTTCCTGGTACAAGAAGAGGAGCTCGAGATCTACATTGGGGCTAAACGAAAGTATAACAGCATCATTCATTTTTACTGCAGAACTGTTCTGCACATGCTGGGATATGGCCGAGATAATCAGGACTCTTCCAATCCAACCCTACAAGTACCTAAGGAAGAGCTACAGCATTGGCTTTCACACTATGCCCCATCATCAGTCGAAGTCATTCAAGAATCTCGCTACAACGAAGTGACTCATCGTGTCCACGTGGCTCTTCCCTCGAAAGATGTCGTAGGCGATTTCCAGTCAGCTCTGACAATTGGACCATGTGATTGGGAGTCTACAGTCGTGCTTGTCCAATTCGAGCACAGTTACATGTTGGTGGATCTCGCAAACCTCGCTTGACTTCTCCGCCGCGTTCATCTGCTTTCGATCTCTGCGTCAGCTGGAGGGATGCGCCTGCGGGTGCGTCATCTGACGTCGTGTGATACTCAGTCGCGCAGATGCGCCTTGATGATCTCGTGACGTTCACCGACACCCCGGACCTGATGGACCGACCCGATCAGGTGGTCGTGACGATCCCGAAACAGGTCGCGACGCTCGCTGAACTGTACGCCTTCTATGGCGAGGTGCTCGGAAGAGAACGGTACTTCGGGCGCAACAGCGCCGCCTTCGTCGATTGCTTGACGGACCCTGAGCGGCACGCCACGAGCTGGCAGGACATCGTCCTCTGGCACCCGAGCTTGCCTCGCCTGGGAAAGCGCGCCGTGAGTCAGTACTTCGGGGATCTCCTCTTTGCGGTGAGGCGCGTTCACGAGATACGCGGTCGTTCACCGTCGTTCCCCTTACGGATTCGGGTGGTCTTCCGGGTTGGCGCGCGTCGACAGCTGGTGCGCTGGAGCCGAAGTGAGTTGAGGTGGATGGGGATTGATCACTGAGCCGGCCCAGGGCGTGAGCCGCGAACCAAGGGCTTAACGCCTGGCCAGCAGTTGAGTCAGGAGCGGTTGGTAGAGCCCCGTCCCGAGTAAGCCCTCACGCCACCGCACCGGAATCCCCTTCAGCCCAACCTGGAGACCAGCGATCCCACCGGCCAGGCAAGCCGTCGTGTCCGTGTCCTGCCCCAGGGCAACTGCGAACTTCACGGCGGCTTCAAAGCCGTCCTGCTCGCAGGCTTGACGGGCGGAAAAGAGGGCCTCCACGACGTAGCCCCTGCCGCGGCATTGGTGAGCATCATCGGGGCGAATAAAGAAGTCCAGCTCCGCCCGCTCCGGGGTCGCCTCACCGTACAGCGCGCGTAACGTGGCGACGGCCCAGTCGAACGGCTGTGCCCTGTCCTGCAGGATACCCCGGGCCCACAGGCCATACAGGGCGCAGCAGAGTTGCGCCCGGAGATGAGCGTGAGTGACCCTGGATTGGTGCTGCGCGTCTCTGACGAGATCCGCGTCACTCCCCTGATGCCACAGGGCCAGCGGCAGGACGCGCATCAGTGACCCGTTGCCATTGGCGTACTCGCCCCCTGCGCCGGCTTCCAGTGGTGGGACACCCCGCTTCAACTGCCCGATGGCCCTAGCGGTCTGAACGCCGACGTCGAAGACGCTATCCACAGCCATGAAGCCGTCGTCGTACCAGCGCATCAACCCACCGGCAAAGTGGTGCGCATCAAACTGCCCACACGTCAGCAGGGAGTGCAGGAGGACCAGGGCCTGCGCGCCGTCGTCCGACCACGTGCCGGGCGGTACGCCGGCATGGGAGCGCTCGAAGCCCGCTGGGGGTTCAAATTCGATCTCGCTGGACGTGGGCAGCTCACTGGGATCATGGAGAACCCTGACCGGACTCGAAAACTACGCAGCAGATTGGGAAGAAAGCGTCCCGGACGTGCCCGATTCGGCCGTTACCAGATTAGGAACGAGAGACCGGGTGGCTACTTACAGCAGGGCGTGCGGCAAATAAGGGGACTGCACGGTGACGCTCATGCCCCGTCGCTTCGCCAGGGCCGACAGTCCCAGTGCTGGCAGGCACAGCCACGCCTCCGGGCCGTTGCGCCGCGTTTCACCCTCGCGGTAGAACTTCACGTGACTGGCCAGGGCCAGTTCGACTTCCTGATTGAAGCCCGCTTCGTCCCTCAGGGCCAGCTTCGCCATCATTCCGCATTCGTGCATGGCAATGAAAGCCGCGAATTCCTGGCTGTCCCCGGGCAGGTGATCCATGGCTTCCGGCGTCTCCAGAATCTTCTCGGGCGCGTCCGGCGCGTCACGGTAGAGCGCTTTGGCTGCCTCCACCTGCAAGTAACGGTAGGCTGGAGATTTGGTGCTGGACGCCTGCAACACTTCGTATCTGATGTTCAGCAGAACGGTTTCGATCAGGGCCGGTTGCCACCACATCAGCGTGAGGTAAAACGCCCGTAACCAGCGATCCGGATGCGCGGTACTGTTCGGCCCCACCGTCAGGCGGAAGAAGCTGTCTGCGCGGGGTGGAATCAATACTTCAATTTCCCTGGAACCCTCCGGGTAGTTGGCCAGTTCCAGGGAGTAACTTTCGGCGTGGGCCGCTATCCCTAGGAATTTGGCTGCTTCATCGCTTCCTGCCTCTCCCTTCAGTGCCAACAGGCCCAGCGATTCGAGCGCGCGGCTGCCGAGTGATGTCAGAGAAAAGTCCTGTGCCGTGACACGGCTGGCGAGAATTTTGGCCAACATTTCGGAATGACGCGTAAGATTGCGATCAAGCTCTTCAAAAACAAATGCATCAGGCATTTCGATTCTACTTTCCAACATATTTCATTGACTCCTATGTGTTCACTGAAATAAAGAATTTGAATCGGATTATCTGATTATAAAAGGAGTAATTTTAATATCGAGTGCCCTGACGGCCTGACAGAAAGTATGAGAAAACGTCCCCGATAGGGGAAAATTTCTGTTTATGACGACAAAAATAGTCTTCGGGGACGTGCCCCGACTCTACCAGAATGTCCGGCCCTTCCTCAGCGCCCTCTCCTGGAACGATGTCCGCAATGCGGACACCTGTGCCTGGCTCGTCGCAGGGTGCTTGGAAAGCCGAATCTGCTCCATCCCCGCGTGGGTGAGCGGGCGAATCTCAAAAGCGCAGTTCGCGCAAAGCCGAGAGATTCAGGGCCGCAGGTTTCTGGAGAACCCGAAGGTTGATCCCTTCGAGATCTATGCGCCGCTCGTCTTCCAAGCCCTTCGTCACTGGGGCGAGCACCAGGCGGTGCTCGCTCTGGACACCAGTATGCTCTTTGGGAAGTTCTGCCTGATTCGCTTTGCTGTCACGTTCAGGGGACGATCCCTTCCACTGCATCAGGAAGTCATCCAGCACGAGAGCGCCCAGGTTTCGACCCGACAACTTCTCCCTGTGCTCGCCCGTGTCAAAGGCCTCCTCGATGCGTTGGGCATCCATGACGTTCGGCTCCTTGCTGATCGAGGTTTTTGTGACACTGAACTCATGGATTGGCTCTGGGCCTGCAAATGGCACTACCGCATCCGTATCAAGTCGAATCTGATCCTCGCTGACCTGCAAGGTCAGCGCCTGTGCAAGCTCAACGACATTCGACTCCGCCCCAGGGAAACACGCTGTTTCCACAACGTCGCCATCACCGGGCAGGCGTTTGGCCCAGTCCATGTCGCGGTCGCTCGACCCACAGACGTTCAGGAACAGTGGCAGGTCGTGAGCAGCGAGCCGACAGACCTGGAAACGTTCGCTGAGTACGGCGAACGCTTCCAAATCGAAGAGGGCTTCCTGGACGATAAAAGTGGTCTCCACGGGCTGGAATCCTCGAAGCTCCGTGATGTCACGAGCCTGAACAGGCTCGTCATGGTTCTGGCGCTGGCCACGCTCTTTCTCGTCACCAAGGGTGTACAGATCGTCACGGAAGGGAAACGGCGAATGGTCGACGCGCATTGGCAACGTGGGCTGAGTTATCTCAAGATTGGGGAACGGGCCATGCGCTGGGCACTCAGTCGCGGCCTCGAAGTGTTTACCCACCTGGCACTGCCAGGTGGGCCAGATCCAGAACCTCTGGGCAAACGGAAGAAGAAATGCTCTGACCCCATCACGTTGCTGGAAGTCGGCTGGACGCTGGTTTTACGCCCTCTCTCATAAAGTTTGTCAGGCCGTCAGATCGAGTGCCTCACCGCCTGGGTCACCACCCCCACCGCCACGCCCACCCAGAAACAGGCACTCACCGAAGTCGCCCGCGCCTACCTGCGCGGCTGCAACGTCCAGGCCACCCCCGCGCAACTCGCCCTCCTGAACACCCTCGACCGCTGGGAAGACGGCGGCTGGCACGAGAAGACCCTGGATGGTGTCACGGTCGGCTGGGCAGACGGCAACGGCTTTGGCTTCCGCGATGAAGCCGAACGCCTCAAACACCGGACTGGTCTCAGCCTCCAGTGGCCTCTCCAGGCCAGCCGCTGTCAGTTCTGAGCGACCCTGCACAATAGGGAAGGTGTCAGCCATGAGTGACGGCCAGGTGCACCCGCGGCGCGTCTATCCCTTCGTGCGGCACCAACCGTGAGCGGCCCACCCGCAGCGCCCCCCGGGTACAGCGAGAGTACAGACCTGCTCGTGTCCTAGGGCCCGGCCCTCCCAGGGCAGGTCTTCGCCCTGGCGTGCGGGCTGGTGTTCCTGGCGTTCCTCTTCCGCTGCACTCCCTGGCCCGCTGGACCCTCACCACGCTCGGCACCCTCACCCTGATCGGCGCCGGCCTCCTCTGGCTCAACCTCCGGCGAACCTGAGCGCCATCACATCTCATCCACGTCATAGCCCCACGCGAGCAACTCCTCGGGCGTCGGGGCGCGCTCGTCCATCAGCACCACGCGCCCCCCTTCCACCCGCGCGTGCACGAACAGCTCATTGCCCGGCTCGATACCCCACAACTCGAACGTCAGGTCCGGCCACAGCGCCCCCACCGTCTCCAGCCACGGCACCGGCGCCGACCAGGCCGACGAGAACGACACCGTCAACACGCCCGGCTCCGCCACGACCTCCACGTCCGCCGCGTCCCGACTGGACCCCCAGTGCATCGTCTGCCACGCCGCCCCATCCAGCGGTACGCCCGGCAGGGGATCCACACCACCCGCCTGCAGGCTCACCACCCTCTGCAGGTCCCCCAGACCACCCGCGTGGTAACCCCGGGCCACCACCTCAGGCGGGACGGGCACCTGCGCGGCGAAACTCAGCGACTGCGCGGCCACCGGGCCCCGGTCGTACGTGGGGGCGACGCCCCGTTGTGCGGCACGCCACGCACCCAGCGCGTCATCCGCGCCCGTCACCACCAGTCTGTTCTGGCACCAGTTCGTCATCTCACCCCCCTATACGCGCACTCAGGACACGCGCGTTCCCTACACTCCAGGCATGCCCGAATCACCCCACCGCACACCCCGGTTCCGTCCCCCCTGGTGGCAGGTCATCCTGGTGATCTTCATCGTGATCCTGTGGGCGATCTCCCTCTGGCCCAACGGATAAGCCATGAGCGGCAGCCACACCGTTCCCGTCGTGATCGTGAACGCCGACCACGGAGCCCCCTGGGAACTCCTCGCCCTTGCGAGCGTGCTCCTGCCCCTGGCCTACGCTCTGCGCCACGTGCCATGGGCCCGCTGGACCCTCACCACGCTCGGCAAGACGCCGCTGAACATCCTCGTCCTGGGCGTTCTGCTTGGGGGCGCGGTGATTCCCCTCGTCTGGTCGATCCTGCCGCATCAAGGCAACAGTTGCACTGCTGCTCGAATCCTTCTTGTTGCACGCCTGCTCAAAGTACTCCCGGCTCGACGGTGGGCCGTGTTGATCGCAGATCGGGAGTTCGTGGGGCGCGAGTGGTGCTCGTTCCTGCGCTGGAAACGCATCCGGCAGTGTATCCGCATCCGGGAGAACACCAGAATCGAGGATGAACTGGTACGAGACCTGTTCACGACGCTGCAACCGGGACAGGTGCGCACCCTGTTCGAGCGGACGTGGGTCTATGGGGGCTGGATGCACGTGGT
>NZ_BMQN01000041.1 GCF_014648135.1 Deinococcus sedimenti
GTCGCTTGATTCCCAAGCGACCTGTTGAGCTTCTTCGGCTCCGCCGAGGTTAAGTTGCCAGAACCCTCATGGCCTAGATTGAATTCAGTCAACCTCCAGCTGGAGGAGCTCTCTGAGGCCATTACGGAACTCCAAATGCTGAACCAGTCAGCAACCATGCAGGCGTGAACACGCAAATGACCCATGACACGCTCGACCAACCATCGTTCACCTGCTGTTTACCACGTCTCAAGCGCGACTTTATGTTTCTGCGCACCTCAAGTACCCTTTAGTTTCCTCCTAAACATCACAGCGCTGTCGCGGACACAATTCGGAGCGTTCGGGTGGCCCAACCACCCCATCACACCAAGGAGCTGACCATGGCCAGACTGATGCCTGTATCCGAACTGATCCGCGACCGCCAATACGACCTGGGCGACACCTATGACATCGTGGGGCGTCACGCTTACGCCCAGAACGGCGAAAAGGTCGGCACCATCCGTGAGATCCTCACCGACGACAATGGCCGCATTCGGTACTTCGTGGTCGAGGTGGGCAGCTGGTTCTCCGCCAAGGAAGTCATGGTGCCCGTCGGCTCGGCCCGCGTTGAAGACGATGGCGTGTATTTTGATCATCTGACCCGCGACCAGGTCAAGGACATGTCCAGCTACGTGGCGGGGCAGGACTACCCGTACGACCAGGAAGTGGAGAACATCCGCGTGCTCTACGGCAAAGACTACGCCGGTCAGCAGACCGAGCAGGGGACACTGAACTACCGCGAGGATGACCGGGCATTCGCGACCCCGCAGCGCCTGCAACTGCTCGAAGAGCGGCTGCGCGTGAACAAGGACCGCTACGTGGCCGGCCAAGTCGAGATTGGTAAACACGTGGAAACCCGTACCGAGAACGTCACTGTCGGGCTGGAGCGCGAGGAAATCGTCATCGAGCGCCGCCCGGTGAGTGAGGCGCGGCCGGTGGAAGGCGCTGTAACGCTGGGCGCGGGCAGTGAAACGGTGCGCGTTGAGCTCGAAGCCGAGCGGGCCGATGTGAGCAAGCAGGCGTTCGTCACTGAGGAGGTCGAGGTGGGCAAGCGCACCGTGACCGAGCAGCAGACCGTGACCGAAACGGTGGGCCGCGAAGTGCTCGATGTGAAGCAAACGGGCGAAGTGAATGTCCAGGGTGGCGACGCGGCCTTGCGCACGGATGACCGCAGCCTGGGCGACCGCGTTGCGGACGCGGTCGATCCACTCGACGGGAAGATCGACCGCCGCTGAGGCGCTGGGGGGCCGTAGGCCCCCCTTGCTCTTATGGACCACGAATCAGACGTGAAGAGGGTGCCTGTAGGCACCCTTGAGTTGCGAGAGGAACGTGCGACCGTCGAAAGGCAGCGGGTCGCAGCGGGGCAGGTGGTGATCCGCCGGGAACGCCGGACCCGCGTGCAGACTATCGAGGTGGACCTGACGGACGAGGTGCTGGTCATCGAGACCTCCGCTGGTCAGGGACAGGTGTTCCTGGGTGGTAGGCTGCTGGAGCCCGGGACGGTGCAGGAGGTCCTGCTGTCCCAGGAGCAGGTGCAGGTGGTCAAGCAGGTATACGCCGTTCAGGACGTATACATCGCCAAGGAAACGCGGACGGTGCAGCACACGGTGCCCGTCGAACTGGCGTATGAGGAACTCGTAGTCGAGCAGCAGGACGTTGACGGCCATCTGGTCGTCCTAGATTCGCCGGAAGACCACAGGGAAACCTGAACCTGGAGCTTGAGGGGCCGAACAGAGCCCTCAGCGAAGTCAGGCCCGCGTGCCCTTTAGACTCAGCCCTATCGCCGGGGTGAGGCACAACGGAGGACGGGCTCAGAGGCTCGTCCTCTGAACTGGATAGAGTTTGGTGGAGGGTAAATTCAGTGTGATCCACACTGGAGGACAGAATGTCCGTACCCAAGCAGCAATTCACCACTGAGTTCAAACAAGAAGCCGTCCGGCTGGTCCGCACGACCGGAAAGAGTTGCGCCCAGATTGCCCGTGACCGATTGCCCGTGACCTTGGCGTTCCCCCTCACTACGTCGTCCGGTGGAAGCAGCAGGACACCCAGACGGCCGCCGGCCGCCCAGCCTTAACCGGGCGGGGAATCCCCGCCCTTTCAGGGGTCACGACACGAATTCGATTGCCCTGTACGCTAAGGTTGCGATTTCCTATTGCAAAAGCTTGAAGATGCGCGTGGAACGACAGACAGGCTAAATTTCAGGTGCCCGCGTACATTGCGATTTCCTGTTGCCATAACCCGGCGTTATGCAATACCAATTCGCAATACCTGCGTGCTGTACGCACCGAACCCCAACGAATGGTGCAGAAACGACCGGACTCTGCTGGCGAATTCGGCAGTTCAGGCGCACACTGAAGAATGTTGCGCCCTATGGAAGTGCCAGAAGTGCCCGCTGAGACAGCACGCATTGCTCATGCTGCCTTTCCAAAAGGCGCGCTGTTCATTCGCCTCCGCGATGAACTGGGTCCGCTGCTCCTCGACCAGGATTTTACTCAGGTCTACTCGGGTCGGGGGCGGCCCGCAGTGGCTCCCTGGCGACTGGCCCTGATCACCATCATGCAGTTCGTCGAGAACCTCAGCGACCGCCAGGCTGCCGATGCTGTCCGGGGGCACCTGGCCTGGAAGTATGCCTTGTCACTGGAGCTGGATCACCCCGGCTTCGACGCCAGTGTGCTGACCGAGTTTCGCCAGCGGCTGCTGGCACAGGATAATCCCCTGCTGATGCTGGACCGGCTGCTGGCGCGCTGCCAGGAGTTGGGCGTGCTGCGTCCACACGGCAAGCTGCGAACAGACTCCACTCACGTAATGGCAGCCATTCGCGTGATGAACCGACTGGAACTGATCGTCGAGACGATGCGGGCGCTCCTGAATGCTCTAGCGACTGCTGCGCCCGCCTGGGTGCAGCAGATTGCTCCTGAAACATGGTACGACCGTTACGCCCACCGGGCCGAGACCTACCGACTCCCGAAGAGTGAAGCGGCCAAGCAGGCCTTCGCGGATACCATCGGCCAGGACGGCCATGATCTCTTGATCCTGCTGCTTGGTGACGATGTTCCGGAAGCTGCACGGCAGCTTCCGGAGACAGAAGCGTTACGTCGCTGCTGGAAGCGCCAGTTCATCTCGAAGCAGGGAAAGCAGCACTTCTGTACGCGCGAAGAGCTCCCGAAAGGAGACATGCTCGAGTCGCCCTACGACATGGATGCGCGCTATAGCACCAAACGGGGCCGGGAGTGGACGGGCTACAAAGTCCATCTCAGCGAAACGTGTGACGACGACCTGCCCCATCTGATCACCCACGTGGTCACCACCCAGGCCCATGAGCAGGATGCTCCGATCGGCAAGCAGATTCAGGAACAGCTCTACGAGAAGGGCCTGAGTCCGCAACAGCATTGGGTTGATGCCGGGTACAACGGCGCGGAACTCATCGTGTCCGCGCGAGAGCAGCATGGAACCGAGATCATCGGTCCCGTGCGACCCAACACCTCCTGGACGCAGAAAGTTGAAGGCGCCTTTGATTTGAGAGCGTTTGATGTCCGCTGGGCGCAGCGCGAGGTCGTCTGCCCACAAGGACATGCCAGTCAGCAGTGGAAGCCGACGACCCGAAAAACCGGCCAGTCGATCATCATCGTCACGTTTCCGGAGGAAACGTGTCGGGCTTGTCCTGTGCGGTCATCTTGTGTCCGCTCAGAGACGCGGCCCAAGTCGCTGACCTTTCAGCCGCAGGCTCAGCAGGAAGCGCTGCACGCTGCGCGGGACGCCATGAACAGCGAGGAGGCAAAAGTGCGATACCAGCGACGAGCAGGGATCGAAGCGACCATCTCTCAGGGGGTACGGGCCTTTGGACTCCGCCGCAGTCGCTACATCGGTATCGAGAAGACGCATCTTCAGCATGTGTTGACGGCTCTGGCAGTCAACGTCGTCCGCTTGGTGGCTTGGTGGGACGGTGAGCGTCCCGGTGGAACCAGAGTGTCCCGCTTTGCACAGCTCCGTGCCGCCTGACCTGCCGAATTCGCCAGCAGAGTCCGACCGTTTTCGCAACCTTAGCGTACAGCCAGGGCCGATCCGTGTCGTGACCCCTGTAATGCGAATCATGCCGTCGGGCCGCGGTGACCAGACGGCCACAGCCGGTCAGGTGCAGGCGCACTCCAGTGCGCCTGCACCTAGCGGTAGAGGGACCGTCAGGTGGCGCAAGATGTGAAGACCTGTCCTACAGGCTGATTGGCGGACGTTCTGTCCCTACCTGCAGGAACCGGACACGTCGCCTATCAGCCTTCAGGCCTGAGCGGGCGAGGTAGCCCGAGCTAACCTCCGCACCAGGGTGACGAGCCGATCGGCGTCGTCCTCCTGAAAGACGCCATCAATGCCCTGCGGATGGGCATTCGTGAACGGAGGTTCGTAAAGCGCGGAGACCGGAACGCTGCCCTTCCGGGTGAGCATTTCGACGAGGTTCTCAACGAAGCGGATCTGCTTGGCGTTGAACACCTGCGTGTCGAGATAGTGGGCGAACGCCTGCCGGGCCGCTTGCCGGTCAAGGCCCACGAGGCTGCGGATAAAGGTCGCGAGGTTGTCCTGCTGACCGTACACTTCCTCGAACACCTCACGTGACTCGATTTCGCTGGCTTCGAAAAGCAGCACTTCCAAAGCCTCGAGGTCCGCTGCGGTGAGGGATTCGGCGCACCGAACCTTACGGATGACCGGGTGTGCCTGCTGCCCGTGCAGGAACGCCTCCACCTTCTTGCGGTACTGCGCCTCATTGACCTGACCGGCCAGATCGGGGAACACCGTGAGGCCACTGCCGACAATTTCATCCTGGAAGTCGGTGTAGATCACAGTCCGGTCGTTCCGGTCGAGCAGGGCCACCAGGCCACGCATCCGCTCACGCACGTCTTCCAGGGCGGAGGGTGTCAGGCCAGCCCAGGTCGCCCCCTGTTGAAGTTGGTTCAGCAATCCGGCCAGGGCCGCTACGTCGGGGATGCTGGTCTTCGGGGCGAGCCCCTGCGCGATGGTCTGCACGCGGCGCTGGAGCCGGGCCGCGTCGTGACTTCCCGTGAGTCGCGCAAGATGCAGCTTCGCAACCACCTCGTCGAACCGGCGGGCACCTTCGTCTCCCGTCTGCACGCTGGAAGGCAGTCCACTCACGTGGCGGACCAGATCGACGTGATCGACTTCTGTCAGGGCGTCCCACCGCGCCCGGTCGAGGTACGGCTCCACCAGATCGCGGACCGGCCGCACCATGAAGCTCTCCAGCGGGATGCCTGTCACGCGCGCGTGGAGGGCGTCCGCCGTCTTCGTGTAGAGTTGCCGGGCCTCCTCGTCCGAAGCTCTCAGCGGGGCGAGGGCGCGCAGCAGCTCCAAGTGCACCTTGAACGTCCGCTGGAGCACGGGCTCGGCCACCTTGCTCTCCACTCCGTCGGGATTCAGGGAGAAGAACTGGAGGTTGCCGCAGTAATCGAGCACGGTGAAGTGCGTCTTGTGCTGCCCGGGACCGAACAGGTCCGGGCGCAGGCGCGTGCCGCGCCCCACCATCTGCATGAATTTCGTCTTGGAGCGCACCACTTTGAACAGCACGAGGTTCACCACCTCGGGCACATCGATGCCGGTGTCGAGCATGTCCACACTCACAGCGATGGTGGGCTGCCCGGACGGCTTGGAGAAGTCATCGATCAGTGTTCCCGCGTAGCGGTCGTAGTTGTCAATCACGCGCGCGAAGTTGTGCAGGTGGGGAAAGTGATCTGTCAAGGGTTTGGTGGAGCGTCAGTTCGGGATGGGGGCCTGCTCCTCGAAAGCCGTCG
>NZ_BMQN01000043.1 GCF_014648135.1 Deinococcus sedimenti
GGTGGCGGTAGGGCTTCCGGTCAGTCACAGCTCGGCAGCCTACCAGCGTTAAGTTGCCAGAACCGGAAAGCCACATTGAAAGGGGTAGAGTACCGCAGCATCTTCAAATTCGGGTTGATGAGCTTCAATGCCGCAGCAAAAACGTGCGCGGTCATTCTGGCTACACCTGGAGATTCCCCCAATCAACTCAAGGTCATCGGCGGCGAACTGCATATTCCACTAGCTTACTCAGAGGGAACGGCAATCTGGAATCCAGAGCAGCAGACCCTGCGCTGGAAATGATCTGTCTCTGATATAGCCTGCAGCGTCACTCCACCTTGGGTGACGTCAAGCACCAGTCAGTGCGCACAATCTGGGCAGAGCGACGTTGACCCTTCTTGGGTAGACCGCTCTTCCACTCAGTTTTGGGACATCAGGCTAGACGGCGTGACCGGGAAGTCTCCGGGGACGAGCGGTTCCATCTCACCCTTGTTCGCTTTCAGGACCTCGAAGACCCCTCACCCATGCCTGCACCTGCCGGTGCGCGTCCAGTCTCAAGGCGTCGGAATCGCGGTCCTCCTGACTCAGGAAATCCACAACTTCACCTGGCCCGTAGCTGTCGAGGTACTCGAACTTCTGAGTGATCGCGGTGTAGGCACGCTGCGCGTCCGGATGATCCTGAAGGGCCCGGCAGGCTCGCCCCAGCGCTTCGGGACCCTGCGGGGCGTGGCGCACGGTGTAGTACACGTCATACGCGTCCTTCGGTTCCCGCCGGCCCAGCAGGGCGAGGCCTTTGAGGACCAGGAAGGCCTCTGGTCCCACCACGCGCAGGGTGGCGGCGTCTCGCCGGCCCCGACGGGTCCGCCCCTCTACGGTCACGTCCGAGGCATGCTGCAGGGCGAGGCCGATCCCTTTCATGGCCATGGTGCGCAGCCCCTTCACCAGCGGGGGGCGGTGCTTGTCCAACTTGACGCTATCGGGAATGAGTAGGTCGACCTCCACTTTGACGACGGGTGCCCCGTCGTTCAGATCGACGTCGGTGGCCATCTGGAAGGCCCGCAGGTCCGGATGCTCACCCGCTTCGTTGCGGTAGAAGCCCCCACCCTCCAGCAGCCGGATGACCTCGGCGTAAGCGTCCTCCTCTTTGAGTGTGGCAGCGTCCAGAGCGAGATCGATGTCCATGGTGCCCACGTGGGCTTCCTCGGCCGCGGTGAGGATCAGGGAGGGCACCAGACCGCCCACGATAACCAGCTGTTCGCGGTAAGGGCCGAGCAGGTGAGCGAGGTCAATCAGGACGCGGCGGACCGCTTCCGTCGAGCGTTCCTCATAGCCGCTGGCATGGTGTGGTTTCGTCATGGTGCCTCCTCGATGAGCGGCCATGAGGCGTAGAGTTTCTGCCCGTCCCACAAGGGACGCAGGTAGTTCTGCAGGAGTTTCTCCGCGCCTTCCCGGCCCCGGCTACCCTGTCGCCAGAGATCGACGAAGGTCTGTGCAGGACTGGCGGTCCACAGGCCGATCTTGATCTCCAGGCGGTCGACGAACACGCCGTCCTCCACAAAGTGAACGGTCAGGTTGCCGCCCTTATCGACCTCTTCCGCGTCCAGCCGTTTCGCGGCGCGGCGCCAGGCCTCCGGGGTGGTGTACAGGACGGTGCCTTTGGGGGTCACGAAGGGCGCCATCCACTCGGCGGCGCTGGCGGCCCCAAGCAGCACCTGCGTCTGCCCCGTTAGGCGTTCAATCACCTGCTTGCTGCTGTGCACGGTGTACGCACTCAATGTGGGTGCGGGTGTCGCCCTGGTCCACTCGGCCCAGTCGCGCAGCAGCCCCTCGGGGTCAGGGACCACGACGCCTCCGGCCGTGGTCTCCAGCCAGCCCTGGGTCAGCAGTTTCTGCCGGACCGTGCTCACGGTGCCCAGGCTGACCTGACAGGTACGCGCGAGATCCTGCACCGGCCAGGGTCGGTGTGGTGCCGCCAGAAGGGCCCGGACGACCTGCAGGGTTTTCCCGGCATACAGGTTCGCCTGTTCCCGTTTGGCTGCTGGGGGCGGGGCGTGACCGACGCGTTCGAGGTGGTAGGGCCCGAAGTTCAACCGGTAGTTACCGGCGAGGTCCAGGGCACTGGCACCGGCCGCTTCGCATTCGTCCATAGCCCGCTCGGAGAGGTAGGGAGCGGCCAGAACCAGGTGCGCGGCGGTAGTTGGCTGGGCCGACTGACGCGTGAACCAGCGTCGGATGGCGGCCGGTGTACCGTCTGTCACGAAGTGGAGTTGAAAGCCCACGGTTCCTACATCTGGGAAGGATGCGGTCACGTCGCTGTCGTCGCCTGATTCCACGTCGCTGATGTGATCGGCAAAGCGGGAGAGGACCGAAATCAAGCGCTCTTCGGCCTGAAATTCCTGCCGCGTCATTGCACCACCCGTGTCCATGTTTCAGAGTATATGGCTTTTCACTCGACTGATGAAATAACGACACCAGTAAGATAACTGTGGAACCCTCAGCCCATGGGAGTCGAGGCTGCCTTCCGAAGATCACCCTGCACTGGCAAAGCATCCTCTGGAGCCAGGTAAAGTGGAGCACCATCGCAACGGCGACAAGAGTGACGCCCGACTGGAGAACCTGCTGGTTTTACAAGCCGATGAGCACACCTGGGTGGACTGGTTGCTCTGGCAATGGCGTCAGGGTCAGCCCCTACTCCTCCAGGACACTATTCCCGAAAACCTGAAAACCTGCTTTCCTGCCACACAGGGCGTATCAAGAGCATGCGCAGCAGGCAGTAACGCATCTTTTCCCGCTGTAGCGCGAAGAAATCACAGATACACCATGGGGCTGTCTGGAGCCCCCGCGCGCGTGTCGGTCCTGCTCTGAAGTGACGTGACGGCAGAACGCGCCCAGATGCGCAAAGCGCCGCACGCATTACTCCTGCACGTTCATAATCCGGCCAAGTGGGCGTGCTCAGCACCTGACACTTCGCCAAAAATGGCGTTGTGAACGCAGTTTGGCATGACAAAGGGCGGTATCTGAGTCTGTGACGAGCTCCGATACTGCCCGCCTGCATGCTGACACGCTGGCCGACCATCTGAAAACCCACCTCCCTCATCGCCGCCTCGACGCCCTGAAGCGGCTATCAGAGGTGCTCCTGGCGGTGCTCCAGGCAGAGTCCACCCTGCACCGCAAAATTGCGCTCCATCTGCCTCGAGACGCGAGTCTTGAATCCAAGACCCGCACGGTCGCCCGGGTCTTCCACGACGCTCAGCTCACCCCGCAGGACGTCACAGACGTCCTGCTCCCGCTGATCCCCGACGGCAAGCTCACCCTGATCATGGACCGCACCACATGGCACTACGGTCAGACGCCGCTGAACATCCTGGTGCTCGGCGCGCTCCTCGGTGGCGCGGTGATTCCCCTCGTCTGGTCAGTTCTGCCCCATCAAGGCAACAGTTGCACCGCCGCCCGAATCCTGCTGGTTGCTCGATTGCTCAAGGTCCTGCCCGCTCGACGGTGGGGCGTCGTGATCGCAGACCGGGAGTTCGTGGGGCGCGAGTGGTGCGCGTTTCTGCGCTGGAAACGAATCCGGCAGTGCATCCGCATCCGGGAGAACACCAGAATCGAGGATGAACTGGTGCGAGACTTGTTCACGACGCTGCAACCGGGACAGGTGCGCACCCTCTTCGAGCGGACATGGGTGTATGGGGGCTGGATGCACGTGGTCATCACCCTGTCCCCCGTGGGGGACAGGGTGATCGTGGCGTCGGATTTGTCCGTGCTGGACGTGTTGCGGACCTATCGGCTCAGGTGGGCGATTGAATCGGCATTTTCTTCGCTCAAATCCCGCGGGCTGAATCTGGAGGCGACGCACATGACGGCCCCAGAGCGAATCTCTCGGCTCTTTGGGCTGCTGTGTATCGCACTGGCCTGGATGACCCGGGTGGGGGCGCAGCGGACGGCGACCCATGCCTCTCGGCGGGATAAACGCGGGCGAGCGGTCGTGAGTGTGACACGGATTGGGTGGCAGATCCTGAGTCAAGCGGCGCGGTGGGGCGGCGATGACTTCTGGGACTGCCTGCGGCTTCTTGGGTTGCCATTTCCAACCGCCAGCACCTCAGTGTCTCGAAGTGTCAGGTGCTGAGGTCAACACCAGTTCCACACCAAGCCAGGTCGCCATATCTATAAGCTGGCGAGTGGAAAGTTTTTTAAGCGCGAGGAACATTCCGGAACAGGTGAAGTGCCTGCCTTCGGCGGATCAGGCCTCACTGGATGGGCAGATTTTGCCAATTTTACTGGAGAAACAGTTATCATTGGGCGCGTAGGATTTCACTGTGGCAATGTCAGTCTGGTTAAAACGCCAACATTTATTACTGATAACGCCATATATGCAAAAGAAATATCTGATGATATAAATGTTGATTTTCTTTATCATTTCCTGAGGCTGGCAAAACTAAATAGGTTCCGAGACCCCGGAGATCTGAAAAAAATTACCCAAAAGCCACTCGATGAACTTCTGATTCCAGTACCCCCTCTAGCAATTCAGGAGGCCATTGTCAAAGAGATTCAAGGAACCCCGTTTAGGGTTGGGCAAGGTTGTGGGCGAGGACGGCCAGGACGACGCGGAGACGGAGCGACCGCAACGTTTTCGTCTGCACGGAGCGAATCTGAGCCTCGACCAAACCAGAGAACACCGTTTCAATGCGTTTTCGCAATCGAGGGTGGCGGCCAGGCCGCCACCCCGTGTCGTACCGGGTATTGCTCTTCGGCGGGAACACGTAGCCCAGGCAGCAGTATCCCTTATCACCGATGATGCGTGGCCCGCCGAAGTCGGGCCACCGCCGGTTGAGCTCGTAGCGGTTCTGGCAACTTAACGCTGGTAGGCTGCCGAGCTGTGACTGACCGGAAGCCCTACCGCCACC
>NZ_BMQN01000044.1:2500-4246 GCF_014648135.1 Deinococcus sedimenti
CTTCAGCTTCTCAAGTCGCAACACCCTTGAACCTACCTGCTCCGACCTCTACTGCGCAACAGGTCTTGAGAATACGGACTGAACTCCTGGAAGGTGTTAGTGGCTGAGTAAAGTTCCGTCTGACTCGACCGTGATGCTGATGTTGTCAGCATCTTTGTGTCTCGCCAACCGAACAGCGTCGTACCCGCCACCTCAGACGGACAGCGCGGCTGCGGCTCCTGGGGTAGCAAGTGCGTCTCCTTGACGAGTCCCTGACACACGGTTCAGTGAAGGAAGGATCACGCGACGCACGTTGAGGCAGGACGTCCGGCGAACACTGATGGGTCCAAGTTAAGCCACGCAGGAGTACGATCGGTCCTCAGTCACACGTTTTTCAGCACTGTACCCTCTTGGAACGTCTACCTCGCTCTGGCCGAACTGACCGGCGTGACGGTCGAGAGTGCCGTCGATTTCGGCCTCCTCTTCAACGTCAGTCGCGAGACGGGCGGCCGCGCCCTCCGGAGTACTCCATGACCCACCCTGACCCTGCCCGCACTGACGCCAGTGCGCCCGCCCCGCTGACCGCCCCGATCGCCATTGGCGACGTGCACGGCTGCCTCGCGGAACTCAATGAACTGCTCGCACAGATCTCCCCAGACCGCCACCTCGTGTTCCTCGGGGACTACGTGGACCGGGGCCCCGACAACCGCGGCGTCCTGGCCCGCGTCCGGGCTCTCGTCGAAGCGCGTCGCGCCACGGCTCTGCTCGGCAACCACGACCAGCTGATGATCGACAGCCTCCTGAACGGCGACGAGGGCGCCCGCGAGATCTGGCTGCGCAACGGCGGTCAGGCCACCCTCGACAACTACGTCAGTGAGGCCGAGGCGGCCCAGGACGCCCTGTGGATGCAGGAGAACCTGCGCCCACACGTCACCATCGGCCCGGTCCTGTTCAGTCACGCCATGCGGCCCGACCCGACCGGCCAGGACGTCCACGCGCACCTCTGGGGCCGCCCCAACACCGCCGACACGCCCCTCTACCCCCTCCCCGAAGGCGTGACATTCAGCGTGCACGGGCACACCCCCATGATGTACGGCCCCGTCAGCCTGCCCCTCACGGACGAAACGGTGGCCGTGTTCATCGACACCGGCTGCGTGTTCGGCCGGACCCTCACCGCGATCGACACCGCCACCTGGCAGGCTTTGAGCGTCCCCGCCCGGCCCCCCATGCCTACCCCCTGAAATGACGTTCACCCTGTGATCGGTCCAGCCCGAATGAGCCCAGCGTACTTCAGCCCGCCAGTTGGCGGGCGAACTCATGTGGCGTGAGGTTCCCAAGAGAGCTGTGGGGCCGGACGACGTTATAGTCCCGCCGCCAGATGGCGAGGCTGAGCCTCGCCTGCGGCACGCTCAAGAACCAGTGGACGTTCAGGAATTCGTCCCGCATGCGTCCGTTGAAGCTCTCGATATATGCGTTCTGGACAGGCTTCCCAGGATCGATGAACTGATGGGTGATGCCCTGGATGTATGCCCACTGATCCAATGCCCGGCCCGTGAACTCCGGCCCGTTGTCGGTCAGCAGCACCTGTGGCTTGCCTCGTTCCTGGATCGCGTCTGCCAGCAGACGCGCCACCGTGGCCCCTGGTATTGATGTTGACGCGTAGCTGAGCACGCATTCCCTCGTGCCGTCGTCCACAACGTTCAGGATTCGGAACCGTTGCCCGTTGGCCAACTGATCACTGACGAAGTCCAGGCTCCATCGCTCATT
>NZ_BMQN01000045.1 GCF_014648135.1 Deinococcus sedimenti
CCGATCATACGTTCAGGAATTTTGCGTCCAGCACAGCCTCAACCTGAAGATGTCCGGTACAGAGGCTACATCTAATAACCGCGAATAGGGGTTGACAAGGGCGGCCAGAAAGGCGCTAGGGAGAGGGCTCATGAGCCCTCTCGATCTGACTTTCCTGCCGCTTCCAGCCGCAGTGACGCGCCTCACCCAATGGATCGCTCCGCACATCCCAGCGAAATTGCTGCACCCACACGAGAAAATGTCAGACGCTGAGCTGCTCGCAGTCGCTCTACTCCAAAAGCTCCATAAGGTGACGTATTTCAGTCGGTGGTGGCGGTTTCTGAAGCTGAATCACTTCCCGCATTTTCCATCTGAGCCTCAGGCCCGTATCCGACTGGCTCGCCTGACCCCCGTGGTTGAGCGGCTCGCGACCAAAGTCCAGACAGTGGACTTCGTAGTAGTCGATTCCGAGCCCCTGCCTGTCTCGACGTTCAAACGTGCACCTCGGTGCAAATTTCGTGGAGCCCGTCATGGATTCAGTACCGCAGGCCCGGTGTACGGCTTCAAGCTGCACGCTTGGAGCGCCCTGAATGGCAAGATCGTGAAATACGACATTTATCCCGCGAATGAACATGATTTCACCGTACTGTGCCATATGAATCTGGAATGGGCCGCTTACGGTGGGCCAAAACAGATTGGGGATAAAGGGTATCAGTCGGGAACATGCCTGACGCCTCCCAAGGTGAACACCAAGCAGGTTGATCCGCGCTGGAAGCAAGAGTACGGGGCTGCGAGGAAGTGCGTTGAATCTGCTTTCTCCGTCCTAGTGGGTGCCGGGCTGCGCTGGGGACAGGTCAAGACCTATCTCAGTCTGCGATTGAAGGTCGCGCTGGGCGTCCTGGCACACAACCTGAAATTCATTCACCTCAGTGACTCAGTCTCGGTCTAAGAGGCACAGGCACGCCGACTATCGGTCACGTCAGGTCGCCGCGCGGCAACGCGATAGGCTCAGCTATGCGCGTATGGCGGGCAGGACCGAACTTCCGGCGATTATGGATCGCAAGTACGAGCGCCAATATGGGGGACGGCATCGGCAAAGCAGCACTGCCGCTGCTCGTTGTGTCCATCTCCCGCGACCCTATCGTCGTCGCCAGCCTCTTGACCTTTGCTTCGCTCCCCCGCCTGGTGTTCACGCTTCCGTTCGGTGCCCTCATTGATCGGCTCGACCGCCGCACTCTGCTCATCGTTGCCCACACCGTCCGTGGAGTGCTGCTCGGCCTGCTCGCACTCGCCGTCTTCACGGGACACCTCACCGTTACCCTCTTATACGGACTCGCTTTCGTCCTCGGCACGGCGGAGACGCTCGCGGACGGGACTGCCGAGACCTTGGTGCCGGTGCTTGTTGAGAACGAGCATCTTGAGGACGCCAATGGCGCGCTGTACGCCACGAGCGTGACGAGTAATGAGTTCGTCGGTCCACCGGTTGGGGGTCTGCTGTTCGCCGCCTTTCCTAGCCTGCCATTTCTTGTGAACGCTCTGGGCTTTCTCGGCAGTACGGCGCTCATCTCCACCCTACCCAGTCAACCCGCACGTCACGCTTTACCTCGCGAATTGTGGTGGCGCGAAGTGGTGGACGGCTTGAAGTGGCTGTGGTCGCACACGCTCCTGCGTTCTGTGGCGTTGCTGATGGCGCTCACGACGCTGCTCGACGCGGCCGTGTTTGCGCTATTCGTGCTCTTTGCGACGGCTCTCCCTGGCGTGGGTTCAGTGGGTTATGGTCTGCTACTCACGGTGGGTGCGGTCGGGCACATTCTCGGCAGCTTGTTGTCGCCGTATGTCTCACGGCGCTTCGGAGCTGGGCGGACTGTACTCGGCTCCGTGTTCGTCCTGGGGCTCATATACCTCGGCTTGAGCTGGGTCCATGCCCCGCTGCTCCTGGCGGCGCTGTTGATGCTCGACGGACTCAACCTGGGTTTGTCTGGGGTCGTGAGGGTGTCACTTCGTCAACAACTCGTGCCGCCGGACCTGCGGGGAAGGGTGGGCGGGGCGTACCGTTTCGTGGTTTCCTGCGCCGCCCCGCTCGGCGCGTTTCTAGGGGGGATGGTGGGTCAAACCCTGGGCTTGCGCGAGACCTTTGCGATCGCAGGTGGGTTGGCCCTCGTAGTCGCGGTGCTTTTCGTCGGTCGTGTCAACAATCGAGCAATTGCTCGCGCTGAGCAACAAGTGGGAGCCCAGACAGCGCAGTCCTAGCATCTGTTGGCAGGGAATCTGCTCCCCCTCACCTCGCTCTGTCAACCCCTATTCGCGGTAAATGGCAAAAGGCCATTCAAAAATTCGTTGAAATTTAAGTGAATATTTTTACTTGACTCCCACATGCCTTGAACATTTTTAGAATCGAAAGACCTGTGAAGTGCTAAACAGGCCTCAGTCAAGGTACTCCATCGGCCAGCCAGATTACTCCCTGGCACTCCCGGGTAATCACGAACAAAAGCCTCCAAGATGGAGATTCCAGCATCAGGTGCAGCGCTCATAATTTCAGCTGTCAAAGAAAGAGGTGACTCCAAATAAGTCAATGCGCTTAAAACAATGGGTTTATCCTCTTCCCTGTAATCGTAGAACTTCCTCAGCTCATGACGAAAAGTATCAACAGGCGGCAATTGATCGACTGCACCAGAATCACCAGCCAATCTTCTCAAAGCCATAAAGCGCGCCGTAATCTCAGGAGAAACGCCAGTTTTCATAATGTGTCCTTAGACGACAAGGTGAGATAACTTGTGCATCTTGGAGTTAAACAGTGTGCTGATAATAATGTGTTTTGCTCCCGCCGATTGAGGGTGCCGAATTAGCGCTCAAAGTCTAAGCCTTGCGTGCGCCCACTCGCGGTGAACTCCACCGTCTGTCCTTCCTGCACGCCGCGCCCCAGCTCGCGCGTCGGCGCTACGATGACCCGGTTTCCGTCCTGCACGGCGGACAGCTCACGCCCCTTCCAGGCCACTTCGCCGGCGTACTGCTGGCCTTTGGTCGTGGTGGCCACGTAGAGCCCATTCCAGTCCTGCCCGCGCTTCTCCAGGGCCTGTTCGGCCTGCTGCAAGGCCCTGACCGCCTGACGGTCGCTGATCTCCAGCAGCATCCGGCGCAGGCCTTCGTTGTCTCCCCGCGCCGATTCGATGCTGACCTGAATCATGCGTGCCTGGCTCACCACGGAGAAGTTCAGCTGGTGGCCCGCTTCCACCCCCAGTTCGCGCATGAACTCGCGTTGCGTGCGGCCGTTGCCTTCACGGAAGGGGTGGGCGGCGTTCATGTCCCCCATCAGCTCAGCGGCCTTCCCCGCGAACTCCGGCCGGGACAGGCCGCGCAGCTGGTTGTCTCGCTCCAGCTGGCGGAAGGTGCCCCGCAGGAAGGGCTCCACCATGGGGCCATCCGCAAAGCGGGTCCCGCCCTTTATCAGCCCTGCAGGAGGCATGAAGCGCTCGCCCTCGATGGTGGTCCACTCCCCGCGTGTCTTCCCCGCCCACTCGTACACGTCGCCGAACGCCCGGCGGTGGATCTCGCGCAGGTGGTCCAGATCAAAGCGGCCCACCGGCTGCTCCAGCTGCTGCATCTGGGCCAGGCGCACGGTGCTGATGGCGGTCTCGCGGGCCTGTAGCTCGGCGGCGTCCGTGATGCCCAGGCGGTTTTTGAAGGTGCCGGTTTCCTGGAGGTAAGGATCGGCGGCCACGGTCAGCCGGTCAGGGGCGGCGGGCTGGAAGTGGGGCCGTTTTCAGGCGCTCGACCACCTCATCCGCGCTCAACTCACCGCGCACGTACCCGTCCAGGTGACCTTCAAACGCGGGATTGATGTGCAGGCCTTCGAGGCGCGCTTCATGACGGGCGTGTTCCAGGGCCTTACGCCGGCGCTCCTGGGCCAGAATGGGAGAATCCTGTACGGTCATGCGTGCCGCCTCCTCTTCGTCCTACACGCAGAATATCACGAATGAACTGCCTCATTTTTCAGGACCTCATCCAGATCCTCAAGCCTCTCTTGATCATCTGATTCAGCTGGTGTCGTCGCCTGCATCTCGAGGGTTCTGGCAACTTAACCTCTGTAGGCTGGTGAGCTGTGACTGACCGGAAGCCCTACCGCCACCGTTTTCCCCTGAGCGTGATCGG
>NZ_BMQN01000046.1 GCF_014648135.1 Deinococcus sedimenti
AGCGCAATGAACTCCGGATCGCGTCCTGGAAAGAACAGGTCGCACCGGAGTTGGGAAAAAAAGGTTGCTGAGGGCGCGACCCTGGTGTATCTGGATGAGGTCGGGTTCTCGCTGAAAGGCGTACGACGGCGCACGTGGTCGACCAGGGGCGTGACGCCCCTGGTCTCGCTCCCGGCCAATTGGGAGACACTCTCGACCATCGGTGCGATCACGTCGGATGGGCGGTTCTTCCAGCATACGAAGTCTGGGGCGATTCGGAGTGGGGACGTCATCCGATTCTTCCAGCACCTGCTCCGCCACGTTCAGGGGGAGATCGTGGTGGTGCTGGAGAACGCCGGGATCCACCGGGCGAAGGCAACACAGGCGTTCGTGGAGACCCACGAACGCCTGTCGCTGGTGTTCTTGCCGCCCTATGCGCCGGAGTTGAACCCGATCGAGCTGGTGTGGGCGTATGTGAAGCGCAGTGTGCTGGGAAACTTCTGTGCCCGCTCGGTCTCAGAGCTGAAAGCAAAACTGGTGACGGCCTGGCAGCGGGTTCGGTATATCGACTTGCCTCATCAGCTCATAAATGCGAATCTATGCCGCTATCAATAAGTTGCCAGAACCCCGCCGACTGTCCGACGCACCTCGTCGTCGTTTCCAGCGAACGGAGTCTGCTGGGGCAGCCCGGTACCCGGGTGGAGATCATGACGCCCCGACCCCGCTTCCTGGGCCGCACCGTGACATCCTGGCGCCTCCCGAATATCGAGCCGGCACGGATCGACATCCATGGCTTCCTGGGCCAGCGGGACGGTCACGTCGCGTTGGTCTCCTGGTTCGGCCATGACTATGACCGAAGCGGGGGGCCAGGTCCGGATGACGCCGGGGCACTGCACGCGATCAATGAAACCAAGCTCTACACGGGTATCGAACGCGGCACCGGGCGGGCGTGGCTGGTCCAGGCCGACGGCATCGACATTCAGGCGCCCCGTCTGGACGTGACGCTCCCCGGGCCGCCCATGGCGGACCTGCCGCTCCTGATCCCGGACGACTCCGACGTGCCGGAAACCGTGAGCGTGTTCGGCCGGGAACGGGCCACGGGACGCTGGCGCGGCTGGCACGTGCAGTTGAAGAACGGGAAGGTCAGGCCCCTGACGCTCCCTGCCGTGCAGGGGACGGTGGTGACCATCGTGGGCGGCCATTTCAATGAGGAGACCCGTCAGAGAAGTCTCCTGCTCGTGACCCGGCTGGGGGATACCTACCACCTTCACCGCTGGACGCCCTGAGCTTCCCTGCAGGGCCAGCAGAACGCCCCGCAGCGGCCCCCCCCGCGCGGTCTACAGGTCAGTGGAGAGCATGGCCTGAGCGAGGCGTAACCCCTCGGCTTTCGACCGTTCGAGCGCCTCGCGCAGCGTTGTCACTCAAGACCCCTCAGCCGACCGAAATCGAGTGGTCAGAACCGTCTCGCCTGTGACCGCAGCGTCTCGAGATTGACGCGAACTCAACGTCAACGCCAACGCCGCATCGTTCCCTTGTGCATCCTGTCACCAGCAGACGTGAACGGTGAGCCGTTCAGAGGAGCGTCAACTGCTCCAGCGCCTCGGCGGTGCGCCCCTCAAAGACCGCTTTGGTGACGGCCTTGACAATCAGGCTGGCGTCGGCACGGCCTTCGGCCATCGCTGAACGGATTCGCGCGTACTGCATGGTGTCCAGTCGGTTCTTGAGGAGCAGTTGCAGGGTCGGCATGGCCTGATCGGCCTGCTCTTCGAGACTCAGGGCCTGGAAGGCCGCGTCGCGTTCCCGGTCTTCCAGCTCCGGATCCCGCGTCGCCGACGGTGGACTGGACGGCGTGACGGTCCCAGCGGCCCGCTCGGCGCCGGTCGGATCGACGTACTTCTCGTCGTCGTCGCGGATGATATCGACCAGCAGGGCCGACGGACTCCGGACGCGGTACCCGGACGCCAGCAGCGCCGTGAAGCGGGCAAGGCGGGCCCTCACGCGTGTCTCGCCGTACGTCTCCACGAGCTTCCGCGCGACGGGACGGGCGACGCGGTGCGTCACGAGTTCGGCCACCAGTTCGGGATCCAGGGTCAGGTTGGGTGTCGGGGCGCCGAAGACGTAGGTCAGCGTCTGCTTCCTGCCGCGCCCCTCCACCAGGACGTCCTGCAGGTACCCGCGTTCCTGGAGCTCCTGGTGGGCACCTTCGAGCGTCCGCCGGACCTTGTCGGTGCGGCGGTCCACGATCTTGCACTCCGCGGCCCATTCGAGCAGGTTGACCGTGTACGACGCGAACGACCGGCTCAGATCCTGCGGGTCGTACCGCTTGGCGTCCAGCAGGCGGTACAGCGCCCGCGTCAGCGGCCGTTCGAGTGAGGTCAGGAAACCGTAGTCCAGCGGTTTGACGTACCGCGCGCGGATCGACTGGACGATCTGACGGGCCAGGGTGACCGACAGGACGGCGCCCGACGTGACCGTGTCACGCTCACCGGAGGTGATCTCGTACGCCAGGACGTAGCTGAAGGTGCCGCTCGTCCAGCGCTGGTGCTCGTGATCCCGCCACGCGTGACTCATGGTGTACGTGGCCTGTTTGAGGCGCCTCAGCGACTCGGTCAGGACGTGATGGTAGTGGCCGTTGTTGTGGAGGCCCGCTCGCAGGAGCACCTGGCTGGCGGTGGTGGTGACCACACCACTTTCCGGGGAACCAGTCTCGATGAAAATGTCGATCAGGGCGTTGGCGACGTCGCCGTCGAGGCCGTGAGGCACACCGCCGTATTCGGCCGGGCTGAAGCAGGAGAGCTGTCCGAGGCGGCCGTCGATCTCGAAGTCGACTTCCCACCGGGTGAAGTCGCTGGGGATGCGTTCCTGAATGCTGATGAGACCGAGCCGGGCCACGTTCGCCTCGGTGAGCCGCTGCAGCTGCAAGGTTGAATCGGTCGCGGTCTTCCGCTTGCGTTGAGGGGCCACATCGTCTCCGGTGGCCTCAGTTTAGCCGCTCCGGGCGCTGATGATTGATCTTCCTTTGTTTGAAAAAAAAGATAAAAACAATGATGAATCATCATCAAGCGGCGAAGCCACTTGCGTCCTGGACGGGATTTTTCGGAGTTTTTCCCCCAAGTATGTCGTGGAAAAGGCCCGTTTTCCCCCAAGTATGTCGTGGAAAAGGCCCGTTTTCCCCCAAGTATGTCGTGCGTCATAGGGTGCAAATCCCCCAAGTATGTCGCACTCGAATGCCCGTTTTCCCCCGAGTGTGTCGTGCGGCGAATGACGAAATCCCCCAGGTATGTCGTTCGAAACGCCCCTTTTCCCCAAGTGTGTCGTACGTGAAACGGCGAAATCCCCCAAGTATGTCGCGCAGTCCCAAGGGGCGGATGCCTGATGTGGGCATCCGCGATTTTCATCGGTAGGAACGGTGAAAATGTTCCGACAGTCGGTACAATCCCCCGAGTATGTCGTGTCTCGGAAAAATGCAATCCCCCGAGTATGTCGCGCGGCGTCAATCCGGCCGACGGCGGGGAAGAGGGGAGACCAGGAGCGCAGGTCTGGACCCCTTCGGTCATCGGAGATCACGCTACGCTCGGGGACATGGCGACGCGACCGGCCCACGTAACCCGCATGGCCCCGGTGCACGGCGACCTGGCGGACCTGCCGTTCGAGGCGGCGTGCGTGGAGATCGCGGCGAGGCACCGGCTGAAGGAGCCCCACGCGTTCCAGCTGGCGCCGGGCGGGGCGGTCCATCTGGTGCGGCTGTCGGACGGTGAGGCGCTGTGCGGGCGTGGACCGCAGGTGTACGCGGGGGCGGCGCAGGTGACGGGACCGCTGACGTGCCGGGCGTGTGTGAAGGCGGTGGCGCGCCGTCTGCGGCGCAGTGTGGGGCGGCGGGCGGCGCGGGTGACACCGACCCGCTGAAGGGAGCCTCTGGTCCGTCCCAGTGTCAGAGGGAGTGTCAGGGAATCAAGTCCACTCAAGCCTGGTCACTTTGAGCTGACCGGGCGTCGGCTTGCCCGTAGACTGCGAGGCCGGGAGGCCCGCCATGACGTTCGTCGGTTCTGGCAACTTAACCTCGGCGGAGCCGAAGAAGCTCAGCAGGTCGCTTGATTCTCAAGCGAC
>NZ_BMQN01000047.1 GCF_014648135.1 Deinococcus sedimenti
CGCACGTGGTCGACCAGGGGCGTCACGCCCCTGGTCACGCTCCCGGCCCATTGGGAGAAACTCTCGACCATCGGTGCGATCACGTCGGATGGGCGGTGCTTCTAGCATACGAAGTCTGGGGCGATTCGGAGTGGGGACGTCATCCGATTCTTCCAGCACCTGCTCCGCCACGTTCAGGGGGAGATCGTGGTGGTGCTGGAGAACGCCGGGATCCACCGGGCGAAGGCAACACAGGCGTTCGTGGGTCTCCACGAACGCCTGTCGCTGGTGTTTTTGCCGCCCTATGCGCCGGAGTTGAACCCGATCGAGCTGGTGTAGGCGTATGTGAAGCGCAGTGTGCTGGGAAACTTCTGTGCCCGCTCGGTCTCGGAGCTGAAAGCGAAACTGGTGACGGCTTGGCAGCGGGTTCGGTATATCGACTTGCCTCATCAGCTCATAAATGCGAATCTATGCCGCTATCAATAAAGTCAATGTGAGGGACGTGGTGTTGCCCCCAGAGTGGAACTGAACACCGTTGTCAGAGGGCGGGGAGTTGAAGCTGAGGGGACCCGGTGCCCTGACGCCTGCCGGTGGATCATGACCGCAGCGGCAGCAGTCCGGCGTGCGTGGGTGTGAAGCTACACGCGGCGTAGAAATGGTTCAGATGGGGCTCGTGGTCCACGTGGAGCCACGCCACGTCCGCAGATTCCCGCGTGGCGCGGACGGCTTCCTGAACCAGCCGCGTGCCGATGCCGCGCCGCTGCCAGTCCGGATGCACGGTCGCGTCCAGCAGGAAGGCGTGCACGCCGCCGTCCCAGGCGACGTTCACGAACCCCACCAGCTGCCCCGCGTGGTACGCGGTGACCCAGGTCAGACTGCGCTCCAGCACCGCCGCCCAGCGTGACCCGTCGTCCAGGCCGCCCCACGCGAGGGACCGGAGGCCACCTAGCGCGGGCAGGTCCGGCCACTCGCGGACGCGGTACGTGACGGGCGGCGCGCTCAGGAGATGATGCCCAGCGTGCGCCCCACCTCGGCGTACGCCTGCAGGGCGTGATCCAAGTCCTCGCGGGTGTGCTCGGCCGTCACGATGTTCCGGATGCGGGCCAGCCCCTTGGGGACGGTCGGGAAGCCCAGACCCACCGCGAACACGCCCCGGTCGAACAGCAGGCGGCTCGCCTCAAACGCTGCCGGAGCCTCCCCGAAGATGACGGGCGTGATCGGCGTGGTGCTGCCGAAGATGTCGAAGCCCAGGCCCTGCAACTCCGCCTTGAAGTACCGGGTGTTCGCCCACAGGCGCTCCATCAGGGTCGGGTCGCGCTGCACCTCGTCCAGTGCGGCGGCCAGCGCACCCACCGTCGCGGGGGCCTGCGCGGTGCTGAACAGGTACGGGCGGGCGCGGTTGATCAGCAGCTGCCGCAGGTCCCCGTGCCCGGCGGCGTACCCGCCCACGCCGCCCCACGCCTTGCTGAGCGTCCCCACCTGGATCACGTCGTCGGCGTACTCGAAGCCGAAGTGATGCACCGTGCCGCGCCCCGCTTCGCCCATCACGCCGCTACCGTGCGCGTCGTCCACGTACGTCACCGCGCCGTACTTCCGCGCGACCGCCACGAGCCGGTCCAGCGGCGCCACGTCCCCATCCATGGAGAACACGCCGTCCGTGACGACCAGTTTCAGGCCGTCCGTATCGTGCTCTTTCAGCAGCCGCTCCAGATCATCTGGGTCCGCGTGTTTGAACACCTTCTTCGTGGCCTTCGTCAGGCGCAGCCCGTCGATGATGCTCGCGTGGTTCAGCTCGTCGCTGACGACCAGATCGCCCTCGCGCAGCAGGGCGCCCAGCACCCCCTGGTTCGTCGTGAACCCACTGTGCAGCACCAGCGCGCTCCCCGTGTGCTTGAACCGCGCGATCTGCTCCTCCAGCTCCTCGTGAATGCGCAGCGTCCCCGCGATGGTCCGCACCGCGCCCGCCCCCACGCCCCAGGTCTCCAGGTACTCGGCGGCGCGCGCCTTCAGGGCCGGGTGATCCGCGAAGCCCAGGTAGTTGTTGCTCGCGAGGTTCACCACCTCACGCCCATCCACGCGCGTCCGGGCGCGGTTCGCGCTGTCCAGCACGCGCGGATGAATCAGCAGCCCGCTCTCACGCAGGCCGGACAGCTCGGCAGTCAGACGGTCAGACAGGGAAGTGGCCATGCGGGCAGTCTAGTTCACCCCCCGGACCGCCGACCCGGTACGCCAGACACCCCGCCACCACCGGATGAAAAACGGTCCGCGCGTACATTATGGTGCCAGGGTGCTGCCCTCCCGCCTGCGTGACCACCTCCCCGCCCTGACCGGCGCGGCCACAGCCATCGGCACGCCCGCCGACCTGGACGGTCACCTGCTGCGTCCCCTGACGCCCCTGCTTCAACTCCAGTGGACCCGCTGGCAGCGGGACGGCATTCACTGGACGCCCGCCAGCCACAGCGCCGCCCCGCCCAGCCACGCCCCCACCCCCCCGGCCCTGCTGGACACCCAGGACGCCGCCCTCCCGGCCCTGACCGTCACCGCGGACGGCCTGCTGCTGCAGGTCACGCCCGACGACGCCGCGCAGCTGACCGGACCGACCCCCAGCGCGCAGGAACAGGGAGAACTGCTCGTGGTGGCCCAGGTGGCCGCCCTCGCGCTGCGCCACGCGGCCCTGACCCGTTCGGCCGACACGACCCGCGCCGTTCTGGCCCGCGTGCAGACGCTCGCGAACCTCAGCCCCATCGGCATTGCCACCGGCAACCTGGACGGCCAGCTGGTCGAGGTCAACGACGCGTACCTGCACCTGCTGGGCTACACCCGCGAGGACTTCGACAGCGGACTGATCAACTGGGTGGACCTCACGCCCGCCACCGAACGCGCCGGAGACGAGGCTGCCTTCGCCCGCGCGTTCACGCACGGCACCAGCGGCTGGTACGAGAAGACCATGATCGACCGCTACGGCCAGCCGCTGCCGGTCGAGGTGCAGCTGCTGCGCTACCACGACCAGCCGGGCGACCTGGTCATCGGGTACGTCCGCGACCTGCGGGAACGCCGCGCGCTGGAAGTCGAGCGGCAGGCCCGCGCCGACGCCACCGCCGCGCAGCTCAGCCGCAGCGAATCCGACCTCGCGCAGCTGGCCGCGCAGCTGCACGCCCAGAACACCGAACTTGAGGCCCGCACCGCCGTCCTCGAAGGTTTCGCGGAACTCACCCGCGACCTCACCCTGGAAGGCGACCTGTACGCCCTGATCCGCCGCGCCCAGCAGTTCGCGCAGCACCTGCTGCCCAGCGGATTCGCCGTGTACTACGAACCCGAAGGGGACCTGTGGCGCCTGAAATCCCAGGTGGGCGACCTGGGCAACCCCGACCTGCAGGCCGTGCTGAACGCCGGCATCTCCTTTACCGGCACCCCGAACCTGCTGATCCCCTGGCAGACCCGCCGGCCGTACTACCAGGAGCACTACGACCACGCCGCCGACGGCCTGGAGACCCTCACCGCGCAGCTGCAGACCACCGCCACCCTGCCCGTCACGGTCCACGGCCAGCCGCGCGGCATCTTCGCTTTCGGCCTGAACCACGCCCGCAACTGGCGCCGCACCGACAAGGCCGTGCTGGAAAGCGTCTCGCAGAGCCTCGGGCTGGCCATCGAACGCGCCGAGCAGGCCCGCACGCTGCGCGAACACGCCACCGAACTCGAGGTCCGCACCCGCGCCTTGGAAGCCTTCGCGGAACTGTCCCGCGACCTGACCCTCGAACCCGACCCGGTCGGTCTGGTGGCCCGCGCGCAGGACATCATCGTGGAGCTGCTCCCCCAGGCCGTCACCACCTACTACGAACCCGAAGGGTGATCTGTCAAGGGTTTGGTGGAGCGTCAGTTCGGGATGGGGGCCTGCTCCTCGAAAGCCGTCG
>NZ_BMQN01000048.1 GCF_014648135.1 Deinococcus sedimenti
GCTGAGTGGGAAACGATGGTACAGCCGCAGAGCGTAGCCGATCACGCTCAAGGGAAAACGGTGGCGGTAGGGCTTCCGGTCAGTCACGGCCTACCAGACTACCGAGATTAAGTTGCCAGAACCGTGAAAGTCATGGGTGATGACCGTTCGCGGCAGGCGCCCCAGGAGGGGTGGGGTCAGGATCAGTGGGTAGGCCACAGCGCCGAAGATACCGATCGGTGAGTCCGGGGCGACTTCTACGTGGCGGCGCAGGTAGCGGGGGAGGCCGAAGCGGGGCATCGGTCCTGACAGCAGCACTTGGCCGGGAGCACAGGATTCAGCGGTCATGGAATCTCCAGTGAGTCAGAGGGCTCAGGCGACGCTCGGATGAGTGGGGGCTGATGAACCAGGGCGACTGTACCCCCGGAAGCGGCCGCACGACAGGGACGTTCGGCTGCACATTGATGTGGCCTACCAGTCCACATGACGCGGAAGAGGCTGCCTGTGGGTGGGATCCAGACCACCGTCCCCGACTGATTAGCGGAGGTCACAGGCCATTAAAGGCGACGTGAAGTGAAGCGCGAGAACGATACGACGAGCAACCGGAGTGAGAGCAGCGTCCTGGTCAGTGCAGAGCGGACCTGCACTGTGCTGGCACGGACCGCTACTCTGCAGGTTCATACGCCTGGGTGACCTGACTGCTCGCCGGTACTCTCTGGACAGTGCTTTTCGGTGCGGAGACGTGGTGAGGGTGACCCGGTGATGCGCAGATGGAGATAGCACTCGAAGTGTGGGGGCGTCCCAATTGATCTTTATGTAGCCTTTACTATTGAGTGATGACCGCGCCCCATCAATTCTTCCTGATTGACGACAACCCCCACGATCAGTTGCTCGCCATGGAAGCCTTCGCGGAACTCTGCCCGGACTGTTCCCTCACTGTTGCCAGCGACGGCCAGCAAGCACTCACGCTGCTGCGCGCCGCCGAGATCCTGCCCGACGTGATTCTGCTGGACGTCAACATGCCCCGCATGAACGGTTTCGAAGTTCTTCAGGCGCTCAAAGATGACGTGCGGCTGCGCCTCATTCCCGTCGTGATGCTCAGCACCTCCGCAGCCAGAGATGACATCACGAGCGCTTACACCCTGTGCGCCAGTTCTTATCTCGTCAAAGCGCAGGACTTCGGGGGCTTCTTGGAGCAGATTGAGAGCTTCTTAGAATACTGGCGGCGCTGCGCACTGGCCGCCCGTACCTGACCACCGGCAGCGGCCTCCTGGTCTAGGGCACGCCCGCTCCAGCACGTTCAGAACGATCACCTGTCGGCACTCTGCACGCTGGGACCATCAGGGCGTCCACGCTAGGGCGTGTCGGCCAAGGGGCCACAAAACGCAATCATCAAGCGACACGCGAGCCCTATTGGCTCAGATGCCACAACGGTGAATATTGGACGCATGAAGCCCCCGCGTCCATACGCCAGGCCACTGACGCCCGCCGACCTCCCTGAAGAGGTCAGGGCGCTGCTCGACGACATTCCGCTCCAGGAACCCCCACAGCAGGGCCGCACCTCCCGCGTCGCCTTCACACGTGACGCCAGGGGCGACCCCGTCGTACTCAAACGTTCTGTCGGACCACACCTCGAAGTGATCCGGCGCGAACACCATGCCTTGTGCACCCTTTACCCGCTTGGCGTGCCCGTACCTGAACCGCTCCTCTTTCTTGAGCGACCCACGTCGTTCGGACGTGAAGGGTGGCTGGTGACCCGACGCTTGCTGGGAACGACGCTGGAGACGGCGCTCCGTACTGAGCTTGACCATGCTCTTCGAGTGTCGCTCCTCAGGGACTTCGGCGCTGCATTGGCGCGGTTGCACAGAACGCTGCCCCCGACGGACTTTGGGAGCTTCGATTGGCTCGAAAACGTCTTGACGATCACGAACAGCTTGAACCCAACGACGGATGTGGTTCAGCAGTGGCGCATACGGAATGAGCAACCTACGCCGGTGGCAACGGCCCTCATACACGGCGACCTCTTCCTGGACAACGTAATGACGGCGGACGGACGCGTGACGGGTCTCATTGACTGGGCGTTCGCTGATGTCGGTGACCCGCGCTACGACGTGGCTGTGGCCTGACTACCCTTCAAAACGCACAGTAGGCAGCAGAAAGTCGGCTCCTGTACGGTATTTCTGCGATGAAAACCCTTAGGAGCCGACCACCTCACGATACCTTGCAGACCGCCTTGCGGTCTGCTTTCCCTGTGGACGCTCGCCGCCTCGTCGTCTTCACGGCCCTGATCCTGGCGGTCATTCAGGCGCGCACCGTCGTCCTGTACAGCCTGAAGACGCATGTTGCCCTCCCTGGCTCGTTGACGACTCGGTATCAGCGGCTCTGCCGGTTCGTCCAGTTCCCGTTTCCTGAGGCACTGTTCCCCCGATTCGCCTTGTCCTTTCTCCCGCCCGGCCCAGTCGACCTCATTCTCGATCGCACCAACTGGAAACTTGGCCAACAGGACGTCAATATTCTCCTGCTCTCTGCCGTGTGGAACGGGTTCAGTTTGCCGCTGATGTGGACACTGCTCCCGCACGGTGGGGCCAGTCGTTCCTGTGTCCGGGAAGCGCTCGTGGAGCGCTTCCTGAAGCTCTGCCCAGATCGGGAGATCCGGTGCCTGCTCGCGGATCGTGAATTCATTGGGCAGCACTGGTTTCGATTCCTCGACCAGCACGGGGTTGCACCCTGCATTCGTCTCCCAGCTCGCGCCACGATCGGCGCGCACGGCATGCCGGTCTGGGCGGTCTTCAAGAACCTTCAGGTGGGTGAAGTCAGGGTCTGGCATCGCCAGACCCGCATCTACGGTGTGAATCTGCGGGTGGCGGCCACGAAAAACGCAGCCGGTGACATGCTGTACCTGGCGTATCGGGGGCACGCCCTGCCGAACATGCGCCGGTATGCCCTGCGCTGGCAAACAGAAAATCTGCACGCCGCGTTGAAAACCAGAGGGTTCAACCTGGAAGATACGGGTCTGACGCGCCCCGAGCGAGTGTCTTCGCTCCTGACGGTCGTCAGCGTCGCCTTCATCTGGGCGTGCGTGACGGGCGAGGTCGTGGCACGTCGAACAGCTACCAAAGTAAAGAAACACGGACACCGTGCGGTGTCCGTGTTTCGACTCGGGCTTGATCATCTCCAGGATCTTCTGCTGCATCCGTCCGGCGCATCCTGGCGCACCTTGAGCACACTCATGCCCCGTTTTGAAGGGTAGTCAGGGCTGTGGCAACTCACGAACTGACGCCCTCCGATCAAGACGCTTTCTTTGAGGGGTATGGACCGACAGCACGGCTGACGTCCCAAGAGGCGGCGCAGTTTGTTGAGATCGCGCTACTCTTCTAAGTCATGCCACTCATGCGGAGTTCAGTACCGGACATCTTGCCCTCAGACCGCATCAGGAGCAGGAAAAGGCTAGCTGAAGAGTTCCGTGAACGGACCTCGTTTGGACGTCCCCCATCGAAGGGCATTGGCCAAGCGTTCCCATCCGGCGGTCACAAGACTGGCCTCCTTGCGCCCATGAGACTTGACCCGGATGGGGCGCTGACGCGCCCCATCCACACCCACTCGTAAACTCCATGTCCAGGCCAGGGTAACGAGTCCAAAGAGGCGTTCCAGACGCTCTTTCTGCGTGATGCCCGTCTGTTCCAGATTGAAACCGCGTGACTTCATCGACGAGAACGTACATTCGATGGACCAGCGAAGCTTATACGCGGACATCGCGTCCAAGACGTGCAAATCAGTCGCCAGGCACATCAGGTCACCCTCCGGCGACCTGGCCCTCACGAGCTGCATTCGACACCCATAGATGGCCTCCTTCTCCGCCATGGCGACCATGCTGCCCAGC
>NZ_BMQN01000049.1 GCF_014648135.1 Deinococcus sedimenti
GTCGCTTGATTCTCAAGCGACCTGCTGAGCTTCTTCGGCTCCGCCGAGGTTAAGTTGCCAGAACCCCTGTACAACTGGTGAGGACGAAGGCGGTCATGAGGACGGTCCACTTCACGATGCCCCCCATCCTGCTGAGTGATCCCGGTGCACTTCAAGGCTGGAAGGGGGCCGGTTCTACGATCACGTACAGGACTCCGTTCGCGCCTTCGGGAAGTTCCTCTCGGAAGGAACGGAATTCGTCGTTCGGACTGTAGACCAGCCCCACCTGCAACGCCTGACCTGTCTGTGTCTCGTACGTCACTGCGCCGTTCTCACCATGAAATTCCCAGTCGCCCAGGCGGTGAAGTCGCTCCGCGAACACATCATCCACCGCTTTCCGGAAACTGCCGACCGAGCCATTGACGGCGAAGCACGTTTCCAACCCCCGCTTCGCCGAATCCCGGCACGAGACCTCCTCGACTGCTCCAGTCGCCTTCAGCGTGTCAGTGGCGAGGCCCATCAATTCCTGCATCGTCCATTCTTTGCCCATTGGTTTCCCTTGCCAGCACGCGGTCAGGAGGAGCGTCAGCACGATGGCGCCCCACCTCATCGCTGTCCTTCCTGAAGGACTCGTTTCATCCATGTCTGACCTTGCGTCTGGCCAGGATGCCACGCCGTCCAGTGTTTCAGGAACTCTCCGCGCACCTGCCTGCGCGCTTGAGCGGTGATGTCAACGTACCCCCCGCGCAACCGGATCTGCGTGAGGTACGACGGGATGATCGGCGGCCCCACTGGGCGGTTGATGTGATCCGCGAGGTCCTTCGCTGGAGACGGCAGCGGCACCATGAGTTTGTTGAAGGCGGGTACGCCCAGGGCACTCATCATCTCGTTCTGCTTATCCGACATCGGCAGGACCTGCACGGTGCCCAGCCACAGGTACGTCGCCCGGAACAGCTCGTAGGTGGTGTCTCCCTTGAGTCGGTCCTGCGTCGCTTCCAGCAGCAGGTTGTACCCGAGGTTATTCCGCACCATCTCATCCACGTACCCGTACCTGTTCAGCAGGGCGGGGACGATGGTGCTGCGGGCCCACTCGGCCTTCAGGCGCGGGTCCTGTTTCGTGTTCAGGCTGCCGGTGACGGTCATGCGCGCCTGCGTCCCGTCCGCTTCCTGGCGGTCATGTGCGCCGTACTGCACGATCGCCCGCTGCTCTGGCGTGAGTTTCGCCGGGTCCATGCCCTGCAGCACGGTCGTCAGCGGGAAGGAGACGTGGCTGTTGGTCCCATCCACCGCGGCTTTCGAGAGGCCGCCCGCCTGCGTGAAGCGAGTAAGGTACTCGATCTCCCCGGGCAGATGCGTGTCCCCGGACTGCGGCACGATGTCCCCCGCCACGCGGTAATGCGTGCTGTGCGCGTCACTCTGTGCCGTGAGCTGCTCCGCAAGGTCCTTCGGGAGGCCGGGCGCCTGGAAGGTGATGACCTCGGCGACTTTGCCCGGCATGCGGGCGGCGGCCACCTGCGCGAGGCCGCCACCCAGGCTGTGCCCGGCGAACACGGCCTGCTTCACCTGGGTCATGGTCAACTTGATCAGGTCCCAGTTCGCATTAACCTGGTTCACGCCCACACTGGCCTTCGCGAAGTCGCCCACCAGGGTGTCGACCCCGCCTTCCCGGGTGGTGGCCTGCACGCCCTCGGTGCCGCGGAACACCACGATGGGTTCATTGAACTGCGCGCGCCGTGCCCGGACGGCCGGGTCCTTGATCTGCGCGAGGGGGATGGGCGTGAACAGGCGCATCTGGAAGCCCCACAGGCCGCTGACGGGTGGCCCCGCGTGGTACCCGAAGAACGCCAGGAGGCTCCGCGGCTTGACGCTGCTCTCCAGTTCCTGCGCGTTGCCGTCACGGTCCGCGTCCTGGAGGTCCTGGTCGCGGTCCAGGGTATTCAGGTTGACGTCGTTCATGTAGGACACGCGGTTGGTGAGCTGCTCCACGAACGCGTGGAAGGTCAGCTGCTCGCCGGTCAGGTCGGTCTGCACGCCGATGCGTTTCTGCACGGCCAGGGCGTAGTTCCCGCCGAAGCGCTTGGCGAGCGCGGCGTAGAACTCCAGGCCCCGACCGGCCTGCATGCGCCGGCGGAGGTCCAGGAGGGCCGCGCGGTCGAGGCGATCGAAGATCCCCTTGAGCTGCAGGGGGTACACGGGACGCTGGAAGATCCCGGCGTTCGGCGGGCGGTAGACGAACCGGCCGAGATTCAGCGCTTCGACGAGCGCTTCGGGATGCGTGGCGGCGAACTGCAGGGCCGCTTTGAGTTCAGGGTCGCTGGCCTGCGGCGTGACGGTGGGCGCCGCCTGCTGGGGGCGGGTGGTGGCCGGTTGCGCCTGGGGTCGACGTTGTGGGGGCGCGTTGGTCATGAGGGAGCCTCCTGCTGCCCGCAGCGTACCGGACGCCCGGTCACCTGCGTGCCTCATGTGCCCATGCGGCTGCCGTTACTCGCAGGCGACCCCGTCCCCGTCGCGGTCGAGTTTCGGCGCGTACCCCGGCTGGCCACGCAGGAGTGGCGCCTTCCCGGCGGCCAGCACCACGGCGCAGTTCGAATACGTAACGCCGGTTATGGCCGGGACGGGCGGCACGGTGCTCGTCCGGACCGTCCCGGCCGTGGGCGGACTGGCCGGGTTCTTGCGGTAGTCCCACGGGTTCTGGAAGGTGCCCGCGTACAGGCCCTTCCCAGCGCTCTTCGCCTGACCCGCCGCGCCGTTGTAGATCCCGCCGCCGTACTGCAGGTAGGGCAGTGCCCAGCCCTGCTGCACCAGCCAGCGGTTCACCTCGGTGCCGCCGACGCTGCACACGCCGACCAGGCGTCCGTAGCGGTCCACGTCCTTGCGTGTGCAGGTGACGGTCTTGTTGCGCACGAGGTCCGCCAGGGCGAACGCTGCTTCGCGCCCGCAGCCGTAAGTCTTCCCGGCGCGGGTGCAGGTCTGACTGGATTCCGGCGCGTCGATGCCGTACAGACGGACCTTTACGCCTCGGATCTGCAGGGTGTCCCCGTCCGTGACAGTGGGGATGCCGGTCACCGTGGCGGGGACCTGTGCGGCGGCGGTCGACAGGAGGAGAAGGGGGAGCAGGGCGCGCATGGGTTGAGCGTACCGTGGGGCGGCCTGAGCGCGTGCATGGGGTGCAAGGCCAGTGGAGTGAGGGGTGGGTGGACGATTGGTGGTCAGTTCTCGTCGACGCGGCTGGCGTCGGCGATCTTCCGGGCGTGGTTGAGAGCTTCGCGGTAGTCCTTGTCGCGGGTGTAGCCGAGGATTTCCGGCGTGCCGGGGTGGTCGCGCAGGGCGGCGCGGCGGATTATGCCTGGGGGGATGAAGGGGAGGTCGTGGTCGCGGGTGACCTGGCGGATTCTCAGGCGGAGGGCGTCGGGGGTGTCGTAGGGGAACATGCGGAGGTTCTGGGTGCGGTCGTGGGTGTCCGGGTAGGGTTCTGGCAACTTAATCTCAGTAGTCTGGTAGGCCGTGACTGACCGGAAACCGTATCGCCATCGTTTTCCCCTGAGCGTGATCGGCTACGCTCTGCGGCTGTACCACCGCTTCCCATCAGCCAGCGTGATGTTCAGGAACTGCTTCACGAGCGCGGCATCGTGGTGAGTCACGAAACGCTGCGGCAATGGAACATCAAGTTCGCCCCACTCCTCACTGAGGAGCTGCGCCATCGGGAACCCCGACGGGGTTCCCGATGGTATTTGGACGAGGT
>NZ_BMQN01000050.1 GCF_014648135.1 Deinococcus sedimenti
CGTTCTGTTCTCGCGTCTCAGCCGACCTTTCTCAAGCCCCCCGGGAAAGTGTCGGGTACTGAGGTCAGGAAGTTGCTGGTTTGATCACTGACCCGGATGAGCTGCGTAGCGCAGCCAGAACATGATGGCCCATGGCCAGACCAAGCTCGTACTCGCCGTACAGCACGTCACTGGCACCCAGGTCCTGCAGCGCCTTCTGAGTATGCTCGTCGTGGGTCCTGGCGGTGACATGCACGGTGGGGTTGATCCGGCGAACCTTTTCCAGGATCAACTGGGACTGCGGACCGTCCGGCGTAGCGATGATGACCACACTCGCGTCGAGCAACCCAGCGCGTGACAGCACGTCCGTACGGGCCGCGTCACCGTACACCACGGGGAGATTTGCCTCCCGGAGTTCCTCCACCCGGCGTTCATCCTCTTCAATCACCACAAAGGAGATCTTCTCGTCCTGGAGTGTGCGTGCGATTAGTCGACCGACTCGGCCGTAGCCGACCAGGACGGCGTGCTGCGCCACGCCAACCGGAGGAAGATCCTGTGGAATCTCTTGAGGGGCCCGCTGGTGCTGCCAGGCCTCAATCACGGGAATCAAGCGGAACAGGAAAGGGTTCAGGATGATGGACACGATGGCGCCCGCCAGGATCAGGTTCTGGCCCTGTGCGCTGAGCAAGTTCAGGTCCCGGCCAAGGGTCGCCAGGATAAAGGAGAACTCCCCGATCTGCGCCAACGAGATGGCCACGGTCAGGGCTGTGGCGAAGGACGCCTTGAGCAGCCGCATGGTGAAGAAAGCCACCAGCGTCTTCGCGACGATGATGATCAGCGCCGTGGCCAGAACCAGCAGGGGCGCTTGAAGCAGAATCGCTGGATTGAACAGCATGCCGACCGACACGAAGAACAACACGGCGAAGGCGTCTTGAAAGGGCAGCGCGTCCTCAGCAACCTGCTGGCTGAACTTGCTCTCGCTCGCGACCACGCCAGCCAGGAATGCTCCGAGTGCGAACGAAACGTCGAACAGGGCCCCAGCGGCGTACGCGATCCCCAACGCGGTTCCCAGGACCGCCAGGGTGAACAGCTCTCGTGAGCCCAGGCGCGCCACTCGAGCAAGCATCCAGGGAATAAAGCGCCGGCCAATGATCATCATCACGGCCACGAACAGGGTCATCTTGCCCAAGGTCAGCAGCAGGGAAACGCCCAAGGCCCCCAGGTCCAGTGGCCCACTTTCGGTGCTGCCCAGCAGTGGGGCCAACGCGGGCAGCATCACCAGCGCCAGGACCATCACGAGGTCTTCGACCACCAGCCAGCCCACTGCAATCTTCCCGTTGCTGGTGTCCAACGTGCCCCGCTCTTCCAGGGCGCGCAGGAGAACCACCGTACTGGCGACCGACAGCGCGAGGCCAAGAATGACGCCTTGACCGACCGTCCAGCCCCAGAGCTGGGAGACACCCACACTCAGCAGCGTGATGGCGATAATGCGGAGCAGCGCGCCAGGCACAGCGATGCGCCGAACGGCCAACAGATCACCAATCGAGAAATGCAGACCAACGCCGAACATCAGCAGCATGACGCCGATCTCAGAGAGTTGTGCGGCAATGCCAGCATCAGCCACAAACCCTGGGGTGAACGGCCCGATCGCCAGACCCGCAAGCAGGTAGCCAACCAGCGGTGGGAGACGGAGGCGGGTGGCCATCAGGCCACCGAAGAAGGCAAGGGTCAGACCAATGGCCAGGACAGCGATCAGTTCAGTGTGGTGTGGCATGGCAGCTCCAATCAGGTGTCAGAGGGCGGCGAGGTCTCGTGCGGGAATTCTTTGGTCAGGAACACTTCGAAATCGCTTTGGAACGCCTCGCCCTCGGTCGCCAGTCCGGCCGCCTGGGCGGCGTCCCGGATGGCTGCGGAGAGAAGTTGAGAGGCAGCGCGAGTGCGTGAGGCGTCCATCAATTCAGCGAGTTGGGAGAGCCAGAACACATCGGTGGCCTGGAGGCGAAGGGTGACTTTTCCTTCTGGGAGGTCGCCTTGATGACCGCGCGCCGCGTGTTCCTCCATCGCGTGACGAATCAGAGCCTGGAGCCGGGTTGATTTTGTTGCCATTGTTCCTCCACAGGAAGCTTCAGCGCCCACTGTCACGGGTGATGTGGTCTCCAGGCACCCCCGAATGAGCGGGAGCGCAGTGAAGATCCTCCATTTGCCAATCAGTTTACATAGATACTTTACACAATATCTGGCAAATTGCCAATATTTAGCATCTTCCGCCATAACAGAGTGCAGGATCTAGAAAAAATAATTCTCTTTCTGCATGGCGACCTCATAAAAAATAGCCCCTGGAGCGAGATTTTTTCTCCAACTCAGCCCTCGAAACCCCGCTCGCCCCGCAAGCAACTTGGGCAACCCCTCAGTACCCGACACTTTCCCGGGGGGCTTGAGAAAGGTCGGCTGAGACGCGAGAACAGAACGCGTCTCCCGATGTCCTGGCCAAGCTGACCCGCTGCTTTACCGCGCACTTCCCGGAGTTCCGAAAGAACCAGGTCGAGCTGCTTTCCCTCATGGTGCTCGCACTCCTTGGGGGCAAGGACGTCCGGCATGCCGAACTCGCCGCGCGCTTCCCAGGAAGCGCGCACACTGACTCTGTCATCCGCCGTGTGGAACGCTTCTTTGACCGGCATCCCATTCAGCCAGCCGATGTCGCCCGGGTCGTTCTGACGCTCCTTCCCTCCGCGAAACCACGGGAATTCATCCTTGACCGGACGTTCTTGGGCAGAACGGACGCCCATGAGGACGCCTGCCCGCAACTGGAAGTACGGGCAGACCGATGTGAACGTCCTGCTCCTGGCTGTCATCTGGCGGGGCGTCGCGATCCCCCTCCTCTACGAGCTGCTGCCCCATGGGGGCGGCAGCCATACGGAGATCCGGCACACCCTCATGGACGATGCCCTCTGCCTACTCCGTGCAGCGGACATTCGGGTCCTGTACGCCGACCGTGAATTCGTCGGCTATGACTGGATTCAGGGACTGGCACGCCGTGGAATTCCCATCTGCGTGCGACTGAGGAGTGACACGCTGATGGACGACTGGACCGCACAGGACTGGCTGAGTCGTTTGCAGACCGGCATGGCCGGTCTGCTGGTCGATGACACGGTGGTCTACGGGCAACCGATGAATGTGGTTCTGACGCACACGCGAGATGGTGAGGCGCTGATCATCGCCAGTCACGCGGGGTCAGTGACAACGATCCAGACGCGATATCGCCGGAGGTTCCTGATCGAATGCCTCTTCAG
>NZ_BMQN01000051.1 GCF_014648135.1 Deinococcus sedimenti
GTCGCTTGATTCCCAAGCGACCTGTTGAGCTTCTTCGGCTCCGCCGAGGTTAAGTTGCCAGAACCAGTGTAAGATAGTCTTGTGAATCTATTACCTCCAGCTGCCACCGTTATAGCTGGCTGTCCCCGTGGCTGGCACCGTGTAAGTACGGTTGCTGCCACCTTCCCAGGAAACACTGGAGCCGGACTTCTTGATGAACTTGAACTGAATCCCCGCATTTGACTTCAGTTCAATCGGCGCGGACGTCCACGTGCAGGTGCTACCCGAGCAGCCGGAGGGCGTCATGCTGAGAGCATTGGCTGTGTCCCAGGCCTTCAGCTCCGTCACGTCGCCCACCAAGAAGACGTTCTGGCCCAGAGTTGTGCTGGCGGTCACCTGGAACGTCACTTTGGTCGTGGTGGTAATGGGGTCGCAAGCTGGCTGTGTGTCGCTCCAAGTGTTCGTGGTGCCGTCAAACCAGCCTTCCTTAGCGCGGGACAAATCCGCCGTCTTACGCGTGGTGGCTGATGGATCGACAAAGAGGAGGTTGGTTGAGGAAACGCCCGGCAGCGTGTACTTGTACCAGCCGCACCCCACAGTCTCAGCTGTCATGGTTTTGCCCGGCCAGGTGCTATCGGTCACTGCGCCCGTCGGCGAAGCATTCCAGTGATGGATGTTCGCACCACCCCAAGCCGTAGGCTTCTTGAAGTGAACGGTTAGCCCAGCAGGCGTGCCCACCTGCACCCCAGTGACTTCAACCCCGGCAGATTCTTTACCGTCACTCGTCAGGGTCGTGACCTTGAAATCGTAAGACCCCGTGGCCAGGTTGCTCGCCGTATAGCCCGTCGCAGTGCTCGAAAGCGGCGTGGAGGTCAGGCGGGTATAGGTCGGGCTGCCACTCCCCTTGCTATACACGTTGTAGCCGGTGACGGTGCAGCCTGAGGGGGCAGTCCAGTTGACAGTCGCGCTCGTACTGCTGCCTTGGCCACTGAGAGCGGTGAGGTTGCAGTTGGCTGGAGGAGGCGTCCCGCCCGACTTCACGATCAGGACCGTCCGGGCTGGAACGGTACCCACCAGCTTGCCGCTGCTGTTCACACTAAGGGTATTGGTACGTCCCGTAAGTTCCGTCACGCTTCCTGATGAGAGGAGACCACTCACAGATATGCCGCCCAAGCTGCCCAGGTCCAGCGTCCCATCGGAGCCGTTCACCACCGTTACGATGGACGCTTCGCCGGACAGCGTCCGCGCAAAGGCGTACAGGTTCGCGCCGCCACCAGGACGCCACAGTTCCTTATGCGCACCGTTGGTCAAGGCTGGATTGGCTCGGCGGGCGTCACTGAGAGCCTTGATGCGGGTCACCAGAGAAGAGGTGCTTGCTGCACTGAAGTTCATGTCCTCGCGGTTGGTCTGACCGGAGGGATTGTTATAGGGGTCGCCCTTGCCCTGCATGGCGATCTCGGTGCCGTAGTAAACGCTGGGGGTACCACGCACTGTGAATTGCAGCGAGAGTGCAGCGTCTAGCCGTTCGCGTTGCTCGTTGAACGGAATCCCATTCTCAATTCCTTCGGACATGAAGCGCCGGACGTCGTGGTTATCGAGGAACGTCGTCAGGCGGCTGGAATCACTGTAGGAGGTGTTCGCCAGAACATTCGCAACACCATCCAGTGAGCCGCGCTTGCCCAGTGAGTCGCGCAGCGCACCGTACAACGGGAAGTCAAACATGGAGGGCGAACCCAGGTTCAGATATTTGTTGATATAGCCGGGATCAAATGTGAATGCCTCTCCTACGGTCCACACCTTGCTGGCATCCCCCGGTCCACCTGCAGCAAAGAATTGGGGCCAGTAACTGTCGTTGACGTGCTTGATGGTGTCCATGCGGATGCCATCAATGCCGGTCTGAGACACCCAGTAATTCACAGAATCATTGAGGTATTGCTTGACTTCCGAGTTGTCTTGGTCGAAGTCAGGCAGACCGTCTAGGGAGCACTTCTGATCATTGATGCAGCTCCCCTTATAGAACCAAGAGGGCTTCTGCCGGGCGAGCTGTGCTTCGTAGCCCGCATGATTGAGAACCATGTCCTGCACGACGCGTAAGCCCTTGGCATGCGCTGCGTTCACCAAGTCTTTGAGGTCTTGCAGATTGCCGAAATGAGGCTCGACCTGAAAGAAATCTTCGGTCCAGTAGGCGGCGTAGCCTGCGTGGTATTTCCCAGAGTTTGGGCCGCTTTGTGCCATCACGGCGGGCACTTGTAGGGTCACAGGAGAGATCCAGATGGCGGTCACACCCAGGTTGCTGAAGTAGCCGGACTCGATTTTTTGCCGCAGACCTGCGAAATCGCCTCCATGCCAGCCCATTGGATTACCCAGGTCTTTGGCGTCGCCAGCCCGGTTGTTGTTTCCATTATCGTTGGAAGTGTTTCCATTTGCGAAACGATCGGTAAGGGCGAAGTAGAGGACTTCTTTTCTCCAATCGGTGGCGGGGAGAGCTTGACTGTGGAGGGAGTCACCGTTTGAATAATTTATCGGTAGAGCTGCATTTTTTTGCACACCACAGCCAGCGAGCAAAAACGACGTCACCGCCAGGGTTCCAGCGAACCCAAGTTTAGTTTTTGACATACCACCATTAAACTGGAACCGTTCCCATGCTGTCAACCGTCATCTGTAAAGTGTATTCATATGCTCTATCTGACCTCCACGCGTCTCACCTCGACCAACTTATGCAAGGTGAAAGCCAGCCTCAGAGGCTGTCTGAAGCCCAGTTCTAGGGAAACAGCGCTTGGCGGAGGGGTTCAAGCGCACAGTCTACGAAGCAGGATAGAGCTCATGGCGGCGTACCTCTGTACCGGACATCTTTAGGTTGAGACTGTGCTGGACGGCACATCCCTGAACGTGTGATCGGT
>NZ_BMQN01000052.1 GCF_014648135.1 Deinococcus sedimenti
CGGACATTCTGTCCTCCAGTGTGGATCACACTGAACTTACCCTCCACCAAACTCTATCCAGTTCAAAGTTCGCCTCGAAGCGCTCGACGATGTACAGGGCGTGCAGGTGATTGGCTGCAAAGATGATGGTTTTACCGAGGACATCCCCGCCCTGCACTTTGAGCCCGAGGGTCATCAGATCCTTGAGCACCTCATCCACGGTGCTCTGGTTGAACAACCACTGGTTGATTTCCGTCGCGGCGATCTCTTCGCGTCGGCCGCCCACCTCATCCCATTCCAGGGCGTCGAACTCGTCCTTTTCCTCGTCGCTCAATTCGGCGTAGCGGATGCCGCGTTGCAGGAACCGGGGCGTGCGGTCCTGTCCACGCGGCGGCACGAGGTACTGATCGCGCACCGCCTCCTCCAGGCTGTAGGCGTACAGGGGCACGCCGTCCTCCATGCTGAAGAGACGGTACGTGTTACGGTCCACCTCGTCTTTGGGCGTGGCGGTCAGGCCCAGCAGGTACGCGTCGAAGTAACTGAAGATCGCGCCGAACTTGCGGTACACGCTCCGGTGAGCCTCGTCCACGATCACCAAGTCAAAGTGCCCCGGCCCGAACACCTTCTCGCCGCCACTGAGCTGCCCGGACTCGATCATGCCCAGCATGGTCTGGTACGTACTGACGACCACCCGCGCGTTCTCGGCGTCCTCCTTGCCCTCCAGCAGGTTGTGAACCCCGCCCGGAATGAACTTCCCGAACACCCCGACCGTTTGCTTCACCAGGGCCTGACGGTCAGCGAGGAACAGCACCCGCTTGACCCACCCGGCCCGCTGCAGCAGCTCAATGATGGCGGCCGCCGTGCGCGTCTTGCCTGTGCCGGTCGCCATCACGATCAGCCCCCGGCGCTGCCGCCCCGTGAGCCGCTCCGTGAACGCCCGCACCGCCAAGTGCTGATAGGGCCGCTCCACGATCTCGTTCTGAATGGCGTGATCCGCCAGCGGCAGGCGCGTCTGCCGACGCTGGATAGCCAGTTCCAACTCGTCCGCCGCGTAGAACCCAGCCACATCCCGCGGGGGATACCCACCGTTCGGGGCGAACGCGGCGTCGTCCCACAGGAACGTCCGCGTGCCATTGGTGTAGAAGATGACGGGACGACGCCCGAACTGCGCCTCCAGGCGGTCGGCGTACAGCTTGGCCTGCTGACGCCCGTCCTCAGCATTCACGCTGGTCTTCTTGGCCTCCACGACTGCCAGCGGCCGCCCATCCGCGCCCCACAGCACGTAATCCACGTACCCGTTCCCGCTGGTCGTCGGCATTCCCGTGACTGGGTACTCGCGGACGTTGTCGTCATCCGGTTCCCACCCGACCTCCCGCAGGAGCACGTCAATCAACCGCTCGCGGGTCGCTTTTTCACTGCTGGCCATGGAAACGGCGCGGCCCGAGTTGCGGCTCTTCCGGGCCCGCACCTGCACCCGCAGGGCACTGAGCTCCGCCTCGTACCCTTCCACCCGGCGGCGCAACTCCTCCCTCTCGGACTGCTCGCGAACAAGGCGGCCCTCCAGCTCTTCCAGCTGCTTGCGGGACAGCCGGGCCGCGTCCGCTGCGGGCGCAGGCACGAGCGTCTCACTGAACGCCTCAGGCAACGCGGCGTTTTCATCGGCCCCGTAGTTCCAGGCGAACCAGCGGGCGACATACCACAGGTCACGCACGGTCCCCATGGCCTGCCCGGACGTGATCTCCCGCCCCCCATGCACCGCCTGATTCCCCTCACGCCGTACCAGATCCGCATGAGGCTGCACCTGGGACGGCACCAGTCGCGTGAACGCGTCCGAACGCAGCAGCGCATTCAGGCTGGTGTCGTAAGGCTGCGGGCTGAACTCGGGGTCGTTGGTGAACAACCACCCGACCAGGCCCTCCAGCGCGCGCCGAGCGTGAAAGCTCGCCGTGCGTGGATCACTGCGGACGTAGTTCTCGGCCAGCGCTGCCGCCTGAAACAGTTCAGGCCACTCCTGCAAGAAAGCAAAATTCGACAAGAAAGTACCTCGGAGGAGATGCGTGGAGGGGAAGCTATCTTAGTTCGAGAGCCCGAAAACTGAGCTCGCCGGAAAAAGCCTGGGTTTGGAGAGAGGCGAGCAACCTAGTGATGTGTTCTCGAGATGCCTGAGCCTGTGCGATTAAGGCCTCTATTCCTTACCTCGTTTAGGGCTCACGCCATGACCTGTTCAATGGCTCCCAGAGGGCAAAAAATGGAGACGGTATGGCTAGATACCGTCTCCATCACAGTTTAGGCCGACGAGCCGTCATCCGTCAGCTTCACCGCTGGGCCAAACGGCATTTCAGTGACCTCAAGCGATGTTCGCACCAAAAACTGAGCGACGCACTGCTGGTCGCCCTGTTGCTCAGCCGACTGGTCTTCAAACATCCGTTCCCGTCCATCTGGTGGAACCTCCTGAGGGAAGATCGACACGATCTTCCCTCCTACACGCAGGCGTATACCCGGGGACAGCGATTGCTTGAACGACTTGAAGCGGTCGCCACCCCATCACAGTCCTGCACGGAAGTGATCGTCGATTCTATGCCCCTGCCCGTGTGCCGACCCAAACGGGGGAAGCGGTGCTCGTTTCCTGGTGCTCGTTGGGGTTATGGCACGCAGGGAGACGTCTACGGATACAAGTTGCACGCGTGGGTGACCGCTTCAGGTGCCATCGTGCAGTATCTGGTCCGACCAGCCAACTTGCACGACACGACCGTGAGCTACGAGGGTTCTGGCAACTTAACCTGAGTGACGCCGGAGTAGCGCAGCAGGTGGCTTGATTCTCAAGCCAC
>NZ_BMQN01000053.1 GCF_014648135.1 Deinococcus sedimenti
CAGGCTGCTGAGCACGCCATTTCACGCGCCAGGCGCGGCTTGAAGGCAAGATGTCCGGTACAGAGCCGCGCTTCCTATGGAGCGGGCATCCTGGCCATCCAGATCGGTCATGATGATCTGGGTCTCATCGAAATCCTGGTCTCGACCAACGCGCTGCTCCTCGCTCAAAGTGAAGAGGGATGGTCAAACGAGGTACATCGGAGAGGCACACGCCTCGAATGGCATCGCGTCGTTGACCATGTTGCCATCGACCAGGGTCACTTTGTTCCCCCTTCCAACTTTGGTCAATTGATGAATGACACCCGTGTCGGACGTCACCTGAGCTACGGCCTAAAGGCTGACCCTTCACTCCATGTCGTGACCCTGGCGGGGTACACGCGCTGGGTGCGCTGCCTTTGCGCTGACCTGAGCACGATCAAGTGGCATCGACTTCAAGACTGAAGTTCATTCAGCAGAAATAGCTTGAGTACTTGTCACGACGTACTGATCTGACCGAGTCACAATGGTTGACCCTCCAGCCACCTCAGCCACCGCGTGGCCAGCGGTATGCAGATCACCGCATGGTAGTCAACGGTATCCCCTGGCGCCTGAAAACTGCGGCGCCGTGGCGCGAGATCCGTAAAGCTTACGGCCCCTGGGAAACCTGCCATGCCCGCATGGTGCGCTGGGAAAGCGCTGGCATCCGGACGCATATTCTCCGAACACGGCAATGTCTCGCGGACATGGCTGGCCATATTGATTGGCATGCAGCAGCCCTGGACAGCACCCGACTTCGCGCGCATCAGAGCGCGGTCGGCGCACGAAGTCAACAGGCTCGTGATGAGCCCCGTGACCCCGTACCGGCAGAATGGCTTGGCCTGTCCCGTGGGGGACGGACCACAAACATCCAACGGTGCGCGGATGGTCTCGCCCGGCCATTGAGCTTGGTGCTCAGTGAAAGGCAACGTGCAGATGGGCCCCTCAGCACCTGACACTTCGGGAATTTGACGTGTGGGTGGTCGGGAAAGGCGTCCTGAGCAGCTCAAGGCAGACCCAGAAGGCCTCCCCGCCCCACCGTGCGGCCTGACCCAGCACCTGCCACCCGATGCGCACCTGGCTCACCTCCGCCCGGCCTCGATTGTCCTGCCTTGCGGCGTGTTGCAACACGGTCTGCGCGCCCACCCGGGCCATCCACGCCAGCGCAAGGCATAGCAGACCGAATAACCGGGAAATCCGGTCAGGGGCGGTCATGTGCGTGGCTTCCAGGTTCAGCCCGCGGCCCTTCAACGACGAGAACGCGGACTCGATGCCCCAGCGGAGACGATAGGTCTTCAACACGTCCAGGATAGGCAAATCCGAGGCGACGATCACCCTGTCCCCTGCGGGGGACAGGGTGATGACCACGTGCATCCACCCGCCATACACCCAGGTCCGCGCGAAGAGCGTGCGGACTTCCCCGGGCTGGAGGGTCGTGAACAAGTCCCGGGCCAGGTCATCCAGGGCGCGGGTGTTCTCCCGGATGCGCAGACACTGCCGGATGCGTTTCCAGCGCAGGAATGAGCACCATTCCTGCCCGACGAACTCCCGGTCTGCGATGAGCACCGACCAGCGCCGGGCTGGAAGAACCTGGAGCAGCCGGGAGACCAGAAGGATGCGGGCCGCGGTGCTGCTGTTCCCTTAATGCGGGAGGATCGACCACACGAGGGGAATGACCGCGCCCCCGAGGATGGCGCCCAGGACCAGGATGTTCAGCGGTGTCTGACCATAGTGCCAGGTGGTGCGGTCCATGATCAGCGTCAACTTGCCGTCAGGGAGCAGAGGAAGCAGGACGTCCAAGACGTCCTGCGGGGTGAGCTGAGCGTCGTGGAAGACGCGGGCAACCGTGCGAGTCTTTGATTCCAGCGTCGCTTCCCTGGGGAGATGGAGCGCGATCTTACGGTGCAGGCTGGATTCGGCCTGGAGGAGCGCCAGGAGCACTTCCGCGAGCCGCCTCAGGGCATCGGTTCGTCGGTGAGGCAGGCAGCCTTTCAGGTGGGCGGCCAGCGTGTCAGCATGGAGGCGGGCAGGATTCTGGATCGTCACAGACCAAGATGCTGCCCTTTGCATGCCGCACTGCGTCCAGGACGCCATTCATCGCAAAGTGTCAGGTGCTGAGTCCTCCGGCTACTTCATTCCACCCGATCTCTCGGGCAGAGCTGAGAAGTCTCGTGGTCAAGTTCTGGCGTGGAGCTGCTCAATCAGACGGCGGAGATACCCGTTCAATTCAGCCTGCTCAGCCAATTGCCAATCTGCGTGCGGCGTCAGATGCGGGTGAGTGCCGATCTGCACAGCGAACCCGGCAGTTTCGAGCAGGTCAGCGTCATTGTCACTGTCTCCAAAAGCCACGGTGTAATCCAGCGGGATCCGTAGAGCGGCCGCAATGCGCCTTAGCGCCATGCTCTTGGTGGCGTTTTTGGGTGTCACTGAAACGAAATTTAAGTAAGGCTCAAGGCCGCCCGTGACCACCAGGTGAGGTTGCGTCGCCCGCAGGTGCTCCGCGTATGAAGCGGCTTGCGGGTGGCTGTAACGCACTTTATACGCGGTTTGTTTTCCTGCGGGCGTCAGGTAAGGGTAGTTGGCTGGAACCATGCCCGACACCACTGAAATGCGAGCGTCCGGGGCCTATCCCCGGACG
>NZ_BMQN01000055.1 GCF_014648135.1 Deinococcus sedimenti
TCCCCGTATTCGTCGACCGCTCGCCACAACCAATGCTTGACCCCGCCGATCTTGACGCAGACCTCATCCAGATGCCATCGAGAACCCCGCCGGGGTTCTCGATGGCGCAGTTCCTCGGTCAGGAGTGGGGCGAACTTAATGTTCCATTGCCGCAGCGTTTCGTGACTGACTTGGATGCCGCGCTCGTGGAGCAGTTCCTGAACGTCCCGCTGGCTGAGTGGGAAGCGGTGGTACAGCCGCAGAGCGTAGCCGATCACGCTCAGGGGAAAACGGTGGCGGTAGGGCTTCCGGTCAGTCACAGCTCACCAGCCTACAGAGGTTAAGAGCGCCTATCAAAACCTCAGATTGGGAGGGCAAGGTGAAGCATGGCCACGTCTATGGTCAGCGACGAGCTGTGGCAGTTGATCCATCCGCTACTCCCACCTGAACCCCCAAAGCCCAAAGGAGGTCGACCCCGGGTGCCCGATCGAGCCGCACTGGAAGGCATCTTGTACGTCCTCAAGACCGGCATCGGCTGGGAACACCTCCCACACCAGCTCGGGTATGGCAGCGGCATGACCTGCTGGCGACGTCTCCGTGACTGGCACGCGGCGGGTGTCTTCACCCGCCTACACCACGTGCTTCTTGACCGGATGGCCCAGGCGCATCAACTTGACTGGACCCGCGCATGTGTGGACAGTACGAGCGTCCCCGCGGCCCGGGGGGGGCCCACACGGGCCCGAACCCCACGGATCGTGGCCGGCCTGGCAGCAAGCGTCATGTGATCGTCGATGGCCGCGGGACGCCATTGGCGGTCCGTATCTCGCCTGCCAATCGGCATGACAGCATGCTGTTCGAACCCCTGCTGGACGCGGTGCCGCCCATTCATAACGGGCTGCGGGGCCGGCCCCGCAGCCGTCCGGAGCGGCTGCATGCGGACAAGGCGTATGACATTCCCCGGTGCCGGCGGGCGTGCCATCACCGCGGCATCAAGGTGCGGATCGCACGCCGGGGTCGGGAGTCCAGTGAACGGCTGGGCCGATACCGCTGGGTGGTGGAGCGGACCCTGGCGTGGTTCAGCCGGTTCCGTCGGCTGCGGGTGAGGTATGAGGTGCGGGCGGACATCCACTTGGCATTCACGCAGCTGGCCTGTTGCCTGATCACCTTCAAGCAGCACCGCCGGTTTTGATAGGCGCTCTCTGTACCGGACATCTTGCCCTCAGACCGCGCCTGGCGCGTGAAATGGCGTGCTCAGCAGCCTGATCAGTTCGGGTAACTCGGGCAGGTTCCACCGCAGGGCATGACCCAGCCGCTCCGCGCCGTATCGCACGAGGCTCATGGCCGGGCGGCCATGAGCCTTCACCTTGACCGGAACCTGCGCCTGGAGCCACACGCCCACCCGGAGGCAGCTGATCCAAGCCAGGACGACCAGCCCGAACAGACGTTCCAGCCGGTCCGGGCGGATGATGCCGGTCCGCTCCACATCGAACCCGCGGACCTTGAGGCTCGCGAACGTGCACTCCACCGACCAGCGAGCCCGGTACAGCACGCAGGTGTCCCACACGCTGAAATCCGTGGCAATGGCCACCAGGTCCCCCGCAGGGGACCTGGTGGCCACGACCTGCATCACCTCACCGTAGACGTACGCCTTTTCAGCCATGCACCG
>NZ_BMQN01000056.1 GCF_014648135.1 Deinococcus sedimenti
GGTGACTGATACCCCAACGACGAGTGACGACGGCGACGGTTATAGAACACTTCAATCCACTCGAACACCTCTGTCCGTGTCTGGGCACGACCCCACTGCGCTTCACCAAGCCCCATCTCCGTCTTCAATGTCGCAAAAAAGCTTTCCTGGACAGCGTTATCCCAGCATTCTCCTGCCTCGCTCATACTCTGAACGGCCTGCAATCTGTCCAGCGCCTGCTGGTACACATCGCTCGTATACTGGCTCCCTCGATCCGAGTGATGCAGGAGTCCGCCTGGTGGGTTCCGACGCGCCACCGCCATCTCCAACGCCGCTGTGACCAGCGGCGTCTGAAGTCGCTCATTCAGCGCCCAGCCGACGATTTTCCTCGAGTACAGGTCCATGACCGTCGCCAGGTACAACCAGCCTTCACGGGTGGGGATATACGTGATGTCCGTGACCCACTTCTGGTTCGGGCCGTCCGCAGTGAACACCCGATCAAGAATGTTTTCTGCGACTGGGCGCGAAGATTTCGCTTTCGTTGTCGTGCGGACCTTCCGTTTCCCACGCGCGACAAGCTGTGCTTGTCGCATGAGCCGCCTGATCCGCTGACGACTGACATGCTCTCCCTGTGCCTTCAGGTCGGCTTGGATGCGCAGCGCCCCGTATGTTCCCCGGCTTTCCTCGAAGCTGGTCCTGATTTTCTCGATCAGCACGCGGTCTTTTGTGATCCTCTTACACTCCGGCCTTCCCCGCGCAGCGTAGTACCCGCTGATGCTCACGTCCAGAATCCGGCACATCAGTTCCACTGGGAACTCGTTCTGGTGCCCCTCGATGAACTTGAAGATCAGGGCTGCTTCGCGAAGAAGGCCAGTGCTTTTTTCAGGATATCCCGTTCCTGTCGTGCAATTTCCAGTTCCCGCTCCAGTTCCTTGAGTCGAGCCTCCTGTGGTGAAAGGGTGGGGATGCCCCGCCCGGTGAAGGCTGGGCGGCCGGCGGCCGTCTGGGTGTCCTGCTGCTGCTTCCACCGGACGACGTAGTGAGGGGGAACGCCGAGGTCACGGGCAATCTGGGCGCAACTCTTTCCGGTCGTGCGAACCAGCCGGACGGCTTCTTGTTTGAACTCAGCGGTGAATTTCTGCTTGGGTAC
>NZ_BMQN01000057.1 GCF_014648135.1 Deinococcus sedimenti
TCTTCCATCGCGATCGGCTTGATCAGTTCCACCACGAACGTGATGTTATCCCCGGGCATGACCATCTCCACGCCTTCGGGCAGTTCCACCACGCCCGTCACGTCCGTCGTGCGGAAGTAGAACTGGGGACGGTACCCGCCGAAGAACGCGCTGTGACGCCCGCCTTCGTCCTTGCTCAGCACGTACACGCTCGCTTCGAACTTCGTGTGCGGCTTGATGCTGCCGGGCTTCGCCAGCACCTGGCCGCGCTCCACGTCGTCACGCGCCACGCCGCGCAGCAGCACGCCCACGTTATCGCCCGCCATGCCGCTGTCCAGCAGCTTGCGGTGCATTTCGATCCCGGTCACGGTGGTCTTCTTCGTGTCGCGCAGACCGATGATTTCCACTTCGTCCTGGACCTTCACGACGCCACGTTCCACGCGGCCGGTCGCCACGGTGCCACGACCGGTGATCGTGAACACGTCTTCGACGGGCATCAGGAAGGTCTTGTCGGTGGCGCGCTCGGGGGTGGGGATGTAGCTGTCCACCGCGTCGAGCAGGTCCCAGATGCGGTCCACCCAGTTGTTCTCGCCGCGGGCGGTCTTGGGGTTGGCCTGCAGGGCTTCGAGGGCCTGCAGGGCGCTGCCCTTGATGACGGGCAGGTCGTCGCCGGGGAACTCGTACTTGCTCAGCAGTTCACGGACTTCCATTTCGACGAGCTCGAGGAGCTCTTCGTCGTCGACCATGTCCACTTTGTTCATGAACACGACGATGTAGGGCACGCCGACCTGACGGGCGAGCAGGATGTGCTCGCGGGTCTGGGGCATGGGGCCGTCAGCGCTGGACACGACGAGGATCGCGCCGTCCATCTGTGCGGCACCGGTGATCATGTTCTTGACGTAGTCGGCGTGGCCGGGGCAGTCCACGTGGCTGTAGTGGCGGGTGGGGGTGTTGTATTCGACGTGGGCGGTGTTGATGGTGATGCCGCGGGCCTTTTCTTCGGGGGCCTTGTCGATCTGGTCGTAGGCCAGCTTTTCGATGGTGGGGTCCATCGCGGCGGCCGTGAAGGTGATCGCGGCGGTCAGGGTGGTCTTGCCGTGGTC
>NZ_BMQN01000058.1 GCF_014648135.1 Deinococcus sedimenti
GTGTCAAAAGAGCTCCCACTCGAGCGTTTCGTCTGTCAGAACCCCGCCTGTCCATCCCAGCATCACGCGCAACACGGCACCATAAAGCTCCGCAGACGATACGGCCCTCACCGCCGACGACTCCTCAAGTGCACCGTGTGCAGTGCGGAATTCAGTGAACTCAAAGGCACGCCCTACTGGAATGCCCGCTGCTCCCAGGACACCGTTGACGCCGTCGTCGAACATGTCACCCACGGCAACAGCTTCGTCACCACGGGCCATCTGGTCGGCTGTCACCGAACCACGGTCGCGCGCATCGTCCGCGTTGCCGGAAGTCATGCGCGACACCTCCACGACCTGAATGCTCGTGACCTGAAGGTCACGAGCATTCAAGCGGACGAACGCTACGGATTCGTCGGGCGCAAGAAAGAGGCGGTATGGGACGCGACCGTCATCGATCCCAGCAGCAAGTTCCTCATCCAGGGCGAGATCGGCGAGCGCACTGCGGCTCTGACCCAGTCGCTCCTCATGCACGCCAGAGCACGCCTGACAGATCCGCATGGACTCGTGCTGTTCACTGATGGGTTTCTGTCGTACCAGACGTTGTTCCCTGAAGTGTTCGGCAGGCCGTATCGGCCTGCCAGACAGGGATCACGTGGTCGATTCCCGAAGACCGCCTACCGGATCCCGCGTTCAGCGGCCCATGTCCGGATCATCAAGGAGTATTCCGGGAAGCGCGTCGTGAACGTGCGCACCGAGATCGCGGCCGGCACTCAGGTTCGCGTGAACGAGGAGTTACAGCGGTTGGGTTACCACAAGCCCAACACCTCGGCTGTGGAGCGTCAGAATGCCACGGCACGGCGGATGAACCCGCACCTGGCGAGGAAAAGCCTCGCGTTCGCGAGGCTGAGGATTCACCGGGAGAGCCTGGCTCATCTGGTGCAGGGGATCTACAACTGGTGCCGAGTTCAACGGGCTCTGCGGAGCAAGCTCGACGTCCCAAAGGGACGTCAGTTGTACCTCCAACGCACACCGGCCATGACGATCGGGCTGACCGATCACGTCTGGAAGG
>NZ_BMQN01000059.1 GCF_014648135.1 Deinococcus sedimenti
TTCTTTCGGATGCGGATGGCCCGTTTGATGCCCTTGCGCCTCAGGAAGCGGAACCACTCCCCACCAATGAACTCCCGGTCAGCGACCAGGCCCTTCCAGCGGGCCGCTGGAAGGGCCTTCAGGAGTCGTGAGACCAATTGGATGCGCCGGACCGTGCCGCTGTTCCCGTCGTGGTCCAAAGCGCTCCAGACGAGCGGCACCGTGTACCCGTGCAACACGACACCGAGGACCAAGAGGTTCAGGGGCGACTCGCCACGCTCCCAGGTCGTCCGGTCCATGCTGAGCAGAAGTTTCCCAGGGGGCAGCAGGGCCAGCAGGAAGGCCAGGAACACCGGTTCGGTCAGCTGGGGATCCCGACACCCTCGTTCCACCCGGCGTTTCTTCGCGTCGAGGGAGCTTGCCCCAGGCAGGTGGGCGCACAGGTCACTCTGGTTCACGCTCCTCGCGGTCACCATCGCGAAGATCACGTCCACGACGCGCTGCAGCGTGTCGTGGCGCAGGAAGGGCACGCAGGCTTTGAAATGGCGGGTGAGTTCAGTACGCTGGAGATCGGCGGGTTCTGGGATGGTCACACACCTCTGTACCGGACATCTTGCCCTCAGACCGCGCCTGGCGCGTGAAATGGCGTGCTCAGCAGCCTGATCAGTTCGGGTAACTCGGGCAGGTTCCACCGCAGGGCATGACCCAGCCGCTCCGCGCCGTATCGCACGAGGCTCATGGCCGATCGGCCATGAGCCTTCACCTTGATCGGAACCTGTGTCTGGAGCCACACCCCGACTCGCAGGCAGCTGATCCAAGCCAGGATGACCAGCCCGAACAGGCGTTCCAGTCGGGCCGGCCGGGTGATGCCCGTACGTTCCAGATCAAACCCGCGGACCTTGAGGCTTGCGAACGTGCACTCGACCGACCAGCGAGCCCGGTACAGGACACAGGTGTCCCAGACGCTGAAATCCGTCGCGAT
>NZ_BMQN01000061.1 GCF_014648135.1 Deinococcus sedimenti
TATCTGGGTCTGTGACGAGCCCCGATACTGCCCGCTTCCATGCTGACACGTTGGCCACCTACCTGCACACTCGCTGGCCACACCGCCGTACGGACGCGCTCCGTCGTCTTGCCGAAGTGCTCCTGGCCGTGCTCCAGGCCGAGTCCACACTCCACCGCAAGATCGCGCTTCATCTGCCCAGAGCAGCCACGCTGGAATCAAAAACCCGGACGGTGGCCCGCGTGTTTCACGACGCTCAGCTCACGCCGCAGGACGTCACAGACGTCCTGCTTCCCTTACTGCCCGACGGCAAGCTCACCCTGATCATGGACCGCACCACCTGGCACTACGGCCAGACGCCGCTGAACATCCTCGTCCTGGGCGTCCTGCTCGGGGGCGCGGTGATTCCCCTCGTCTGGTCGATCCTGCCGCATCAAGGCAACAGTTGCACTGCTGCCCGGATCCTCCTGGTCGCCCGACTCCTCAAGGTGATGCCAGCCCGCCGCTGGGCCGTGTTGATCGCGGACCGGGAGTTCGTGGGGCGCGAGTGGTGCTCGTTTCTGCGCTGGAAACGCATCCGGCAGTGCATCCGCATCCGGGAGAACACCAGAATCGAGGATGAACTGGTGCGAGACTTGTTCACGACGCTCCAACCGGGACAGGTGCGCACCCTGTTCGAGCGGACGTGGGTCTATGGGGGCTGGATGCACGTGGT
>NZ_BMQN01000062.1 GCF_014648135.1 Deinococcus sedimenti
CGGTACTCGTGCCCGTCACGACGGGCACGGGCTGGGTGATGGTGACGCTGGTGGTCGCGGCGGGGGACTGCGTGGCCTTGAGGCTCACCGCGTACGTTCCGGCGCGCGGGTACGTGTGCGTCTTCTGGCCGCTGGCCGCGCCGGTGACCGTGTCGCGCTGACCGTCACCCCAGTCGAGGGTGTAGGTCAGGCTGGGGATCAGACCGCCGAAGTCCGCGCGGACTTCGGCGTACACGTGGGCGGTGACGGGCGTGACGGTCAGGGTGGGCGCGGCCACGCTGACGTACTGCATGTCGACGGTGAGGGTGGCGGCGTCGCCGAGGGCAGGGGTGACGGTCACGGTGGACGGGCCGGGGGCGGCGTACGTGTGCGTGAGGGTGGTGTCGGTGCCCTGGGCGGTGATGGTCTGTTCCTGGGTGTCGCCCCACTGCACGCGGTAGGTGGCGCCTGCCACGAGGCGGCTGATCTGCAGGGCGAGGGTGAGGTTGGTGTTCGTGCCGCTCAGGACCGGTGCGGGAACCCGCACCGTGACGGTCTGCGTGGCGGGGGTCGCGTCCGGGGCGGTGACGGTCACGGTGAAGGTGCCGGGCGCAGCGTAGGTGTGTCCACGGGTGAAGGTGCGCACACCGGTGATGGTTTCGGTGGCCCCGTCGCCCCAGGCCAGGGTGTAGGTCAGGG
>NZ_BMQN01000063.1 GCF_014648135.1 Deinococcus sedimenti
GGCCAAGACATCGAAGATCTCGTTTTCGCTGTACTGCTTGTGTTTCATGACCCCTCCCTGGAGACGATCTTGTCTCATTCGGAGTGGGCCGACCAATTGGGGTCACGTCAGACACCTGTGGATGATCTGGCAGACCGAGCCGGGGATCGTGATAGGTAAGCAGGCCAGGGGAGACGTCCACATCAACCGTTACTGGCGATGCGTGCACACTATTGATAGCGGCATAGATTCGCATTCATGAGCTGATGAGGCAAGTCGATATACCGAACCCGCTGCCAAGCCGTCACCAGTTTTGCTTTCAGCTCCGAGACCGAGCGGGCACAGAAGTTTCCCAGCACACTGCGCTTCACATACGCCCACACCAGCTCGATCGGGTTCAACTCCGGTGCATAGGGCGGCAAAAACACCAGCGACAGGCGTTCGTGGAGACCCACGAACGCCTGTGTTGCCTTCGCCCGGTGGATCCCGGCGTTCTCCAGCACCACCACGATCTCCCCCTGAACGTGGTGGAGCAGGTGCTGGAAGAATCGGATGACGTCCCCACTCCGAATCGCCCCAGACTTCGTATGCTGGAAGCACCGCCCATCCGACGTGATCGCACCGATGGTTGAGAGTTTCTCCCAATGGGCCGGGAGCGTGACCAGGGGCGTGACGCCCCTGGTCGACCACGTGCG
>NZ_BMQN01000064.1 GCF_014648135.1 Deinococcus sedimenti
TTGCGCCACTGGCAATGGTGGCCTTCAGGCCACCATTGCGTCGCAATCGTGCTTTCCAGGTGTAGGCCGTATGGACGGAGACACCGAAGTGATTCGCAATCTCCTGGTTCCGATGGGTTCCGCGTTCAATCCATGCGAGAGCGGCGAGGCGGCGCTCCTCGAGTTGAGCGCGGGAGTAGTGGGTCGGTTGCCAACCGGGCATGTGGCAAGTCTATCAACTCAGATCTTCACCGCGATCAATAAACCACTGTCGTTTTCAGGTGCTCGCGCGGCGACGCAACTCTGCGAGTCCGCTTCATTCAGAGGTCTTGAGGAACACCCTCAAGACCTCTGGCTTCTGCTGACACGCCTCAGCGGCTGTTCTCTTGTCACCTGCACAGCGAATGAATATCCGGTCGCGCTTCACGCCTTACAGAGGGCGATTACAGATCAGGGTCATCCCACATCGCTCCGCTCATGCCCGGACCATTCGACTTTGAACGACCTGAATCACATCCATGTCCTCTGCACTGGCAGGAGCGGGCGCACATTCGATGACCAGGCATCGGATACAACCTCCACTCCATCCGTGACGTCCTCTGTACCGGACATCTTGCCCTCAGACCGCGCCTGGCGCGTGAAATGGCGTGCTCAGCAGCCT
>NZ_BMQN01000065.1 GCF_014648135.1 Deinococcus sedimenti
GTGGGAACGAGGTTCCCGAGGGTGGCGGTGAAGGCCGTGTCCGTCAGGCCCTGGGCGGGCGTGACGCTCAGGGTGGGGGTGGGGACGCTCAGCGTCACGGTGGTCGTCACGCTGGTCGCGCCGGGGGTGGCGAGGGTGAGGGTGTACGTGCCGGGCCGGGCGTAGGTGTGCGTCAGGGTGTCCGCGGCCACGCCGCTGACCACGCTGCTCGACCCGTCACCCCAGGTCAGGGTGTACGTCAGTCGGGCCTCCAGGCCCGACAGACGGGCGGTGGCCGTCAGGGCGTCCGAGGTCGCGCTGAGCGTGCCTGTCCCCACCGTCACGGTCAGGGTGGTCGTCACGGGCGCGCCGTTCGGGACCGTCAGGGTCACGGTGTACGCCCCGGGACGGCTGTAGGCGTGCGTCAGGGTGGCGGTCTCGACACCGGTGAGGTTCACGGCGGGCGTGCCGTCGCCCCATTCCAGGCGGTAGGTCAGGGCCGGGATGAGTCCGGTGACGGTCACCTGGGCGTCCAGGCC
>NZ_BMQN01000066.1 GCF_014648135.1 Deinococcus sedimenti
CATTCCTTGAGCGAGCGGGTGTTGTTCTTGAGGGGGACGAGGTAGGCTCCGCCTGCCTCGTCGATTCGAGTGGTGAGTTCCCGCTCGGTGTAGGCGGCGTCCAACGTCACGAGCCACCCTGTCCCAAAGAGGGTCGTGAGGGTGGGGAGCAGATCCTGCATTCCTTTGGCTTCATGACGTCCGGCCTGATCGACCTGCGCGACGGTCAGCGCCAGCTCATGGAAGAAGACCGACAGGAACGAGAGGGCCGTTCGGCCCTCTCGCGCACTCCCTTTCAGGACTTTGCCGTCACCAGCGAGGATGACCAGGTCGTCCTGCGCCGTGGGATGTTGAGCTTTGACCCAGTCCAGCAGGGCGCGTTGCAGTTCAGGGAGATGCTGGTCCAGCGACCAGAAGAAGCGGTAGATCATGGCCTGCTGGGGGAGGCGGTCGAGGCCGAGGTGCTGGCGCAGCACCTCGCGGTGTCCGGTGAGCCACTGGGTGAGGGCAAGGATGTTGGG